>JAVEZX010000004.1:0-57323 GCA_034002785.1 Bacteroidales bacterium | reverse complement strand
CGTATGGACAAGTATGCTGTAGAGTATGCCGAGAAGAAGAGAAAGATGAAAGAAACCGAAAAAGTCAGGGAGGAGTAATCATGGCACAGAACAATTCAGAAATCAGGTACCTGACACCGCCTACAGTAGAGATCAAGAAGAAGAAATACTGCAGGTTCAAGAAGAACAAGATCAAGTACATAGACTACAAGGATCCCGAGTTCCTCAAGAAGTTTCTCAATGAGCAGGGCAAGATTCTGCCCCGTCGCATCACCGGCACCTCGCTCAAGTATCAGAGGAGGGTTTCAAAGGCTATCAAGCGTGCCCGTCACCTTGCACTGCTTCCTTATGTTGCTGACCTTTTAAAGTAGAGGAGGAAGAGAGATGAAGATTATACTTAAGCAGGACATTGATAAGCTTGGTCAGAAGAATGACATTCTGACCGTGAAGACCGGATATGCAAGGAATTTCCTTATCCCGAAGGGTATGGCCATTCAGGCAACTGACTCTGCCGTAAAGGTTCACAATGAGAACCTGAAGCAGAGGGCTCACAAGGAAGAGCAGATCAGGAAAGAGGCTGAGAAACTGGCTGAAAAGCTTGCAGGCGTGAAGCTTGTGATCGGCGCCAAGGTCAGCTCTGCCGGCAAGATATTCGGATCAGTCAACACCATTCAGCTTGCTGAAGCGCTTAACGCGAAGGGTTTTGAGATTGACCGCAAGAACATCATGCTCGGTGAAGACGCCATCAAGGAGACAGGAAGCCACAAGGCAGTTGTCAAGCTGCATCGTGATGTAAAGGTCGAGATCGATTTCGAAGTGGTGGCAGAATAAGAACACAGCACAGCAATAAACGAGCAGCGGCGGATCCCAGGACCCGCCGCTGTTGTTTTTTTATGATGCCGGGTGGTGGCGGGTCCCGGACCCGCCGTTACGATATCATTTAACCGCCACGGTCTCAATCTCAATGAGAGCACCAAGCGGCAGCCCCTTCACGGCGAAAGCAGCCCTCGCCGGCTGGTCCGAGGTATAAAACTGCGCATAGACCTCATTCATCGCCTTGAAATCCGACATATCCGAGAGCAGGCAGGTAGACTTGACCACATTGTCCATCGTGTAGCCTGCGGCAAGAAGTATCGCCCTAATGTTTTTAAGTGCCTGCCTGGTCTGTTCAGTGATACCTCCCTCAACCAGCTTGCCTGTGGCAGGGTCAATGGGCACCTGTCCGGAGATGTAAAGCGTTCCGTTTGCCTCTACGGCCTGGCTGTAGGGACCGATTGCTCCCGGGGCAGCCGTTGTGCTGATAATCCTTTTCATACCTGATTGTTTAATTTCGTTAGTAATTCTCATGGTAGTCCTTCCTGCGTTCATACTTGAGATCCTGCAGCATACTGGCCCTGGCCCTGATCGTGAAGTTCCAGCTCTTCATGTAGCCAACAGGGATCCAGTTGAAACTCATCTCCCAGCAATGGAGGTCGCGACTGATGCCCACACGGGTCATTGTAATCTCCTTTTGCTTGAAGTCAAATCCGGTGTTGTAGTTGATTGCCATCTTGGATGTGAGCCTCACATCCCCTGACAGTGTCATTGTCTGCATAATATTGGATGTAAGGCCGGGTTTGCTGTAGCTGAAGTTATAAGCCATCCTGAGAGACCAGGGCACATCAAACCGTACATAACCGTATTCGTCATAGCTGTTGCTCGCCAGGGGCAGGTTATTCGTGGCAGCGCCCCCTTCTGCACCCGGTTCATCAGGAGCTCGTCCCGAAGGCCTCTGACTTCTCTGCCCCGAGGACTGTTGCTGCTGATTGTCTTTGTTCTTGCCACCAAGCAACCGCCCCAGGTCAAGGTCCAGACTCGCGTTCAGGCTGGTCATCCTTGCCAGTCCTAGCCCTTGACTGACAGCAAGTTGGTTGACCGATCCTCCTTTTTCGTTTATCCCATAGATATTGAAGGTACTACCTGCCTGAATATTTATATTCTGGGCAAGGGTTGTTCGGAAGGACATATTCACAGGAGACCAGTTGAGCGAGTCGGCGAAGATGTTGTACGATGTGTTCAGGGACAGACTCTCAATTATCTTGACCTTCTTGGGCTTACCTGTAGTATCATTCCTGGCAAAAACCTTGGCTTCCACGAGATTGGTGAGGCTAAGCGAAACCGAACCCGCGCGCCTTCCGGTGGAAGGGGTTCCGTAAATGCTCCCCTCATAGATCGAATATTCTCTTGTCCTGCCTGTGGTATCAGTCTGGACTGACCTGAACATGTCACTCGTCAGCTTGTCACTGTCAGGCGAATAGGAGAAGCCTACGGATGGTTTCATTACGTGCCTGATGGATTCAATACGTGAACCTTTTTTAGTGAAGACAAAGGTACCGTATACCGAGGGGTTGAAGGCAGCGCTCAGCGAAGGCACCAAAGCCTGACCGTAAGTCAGCCCGCGTATTGTGTCATTGACCACTGACGGAACCACCTTGTTCCTGCTCTCATCATAGAAATCAGGATCCCAGCGTTTGTGTATCTGCTGTGTATAAAGCACCCCGGTATACCTCAGCGAGGGAGATATGGAGAAGTTGTTGAACGGCCTGATCTGCAGGCTGAACGGAACCTCATGCTTGAATCCGTTCTTCATGCTTTTCCATACGGCGCTTGTAAACAGAAGACTGTCGTATGTGTCGATCTTGTTCTCGAAGGTGGCTGAATACTGGGTAGTCAGATCGTGGTACCACCTGGTCTTTGCCACCGGTTTACTTGGTTTGAAGGGATAGATGCGGGATACGTTGAAGCTTCCCTTTGGCAGGTTCAGCACCATGGTCTTGTTCTGAACGTTCTGAGACTGGTTGAGGCTTGTTGAGAAGCTGATAGGCGTTCCTGCCCATGATTTCGAGTAGTTGATGCTCGACTGCCTGGTGGTTGTCACGTGGTCTGCCACCTCGTAGCTGTTATTCTTGTCATAGCCGCTGGAGCTCATATTCACGCTGGCCGAGAAACGTGATCCGGGGTTGGCCTTGCCATCCTGCGAATGTGACCAGCTGATGCGGTAGTTGGTATTCTGCCCGTAATCAGGCATCCCCTTGTAACTGTTGACGTTGTTTGCATAGCTGAATGCAAAGGACCCCGAGAAGCGGTACCTCAGGCGGTATGAAGTCGAGGCATCGGCAAGCCATGTGCCGTTCGTGTAGATCGTACCGGTAAGTTTAAGGTCGAAGTAATCGCTCAGCGCGAAATAATATCCGCCGTTTGAGAGGAAGTAGCCACGGCGGGCCTCCTGTCCGTACTTTGGCATGACGATGCCGGAGGCTCTCTTCTGCTGCACCGGGAAGAAACCGAAAGGCAGTATCAGCGGCAGCGGGATATCAGCAACCACCATATAGGCCGGGCCGGAGACTATCTTTTCGCCGGGATAGACCTTTGCTCTCGGCAGGGCGAGATAGAAATGGGGCTCTTCGGCATCGCAGGTTGTGAACTTGCTCCGGTTTACGTGCAGAGTACCGTCCTCATGCCGCTTTGTGGTCAGACTCTGAAGGTAGCCTCCCTCCTGCTCCGTGGTGACGTTGCGGATAACCCCCTTCTTAGACTTGAAATTATAGGTAAGCTCCTTCGACTCGAACTCTTCCGAGCCATCCTTGTATTTCGGCAACCCTACTGCGTTTCCGGCGGAATCGGGTCTGAAAGTGGCATAAACCGATCCCGTCTCCATGTCGAGCACAATAGAGTCAGCTGTCAGTTCAATAGTGCCGTAGGTGACCTTTGCGTTCTGAACAAGGCTCACCTTGCGGGTTCGAAGGTCTGTCTTCATATAACCTTCGGCGTTGTAGATAATCGGTTCATCCACGGCATCGGGAGAGACTATCAGCGGTCCCTTCACCCCTGCAGTGTCCTGATCTGAAACAGAGGGATCAGTAAACAGGGTGTCATTTATGAAGAGGGGATTTGCAGCGGGATCTGACACAGGAATGCCAAGTGTGTCTGCCCTCATACTCCGGAGTGTATCCGGCCTTACCTGCTCCTGGGCAGATAATGACACGGCGAAAAGAACCGGCATGAAAATTGACACAAACAATCTTTGTGAGACAAAATGCAGTTTAAATGCTATTTTTGCGTAGTCGTTGCGCATCTTTGACATGCCAGCGGCAAAACTAATTAAAATTCGCATAGCAGTAATGCGGCAGAGTACCAAAATAAGAGGGTTGAAAGATATTCTGGCATGTGCCCTTCTGATGGCAGCAATAACCGTGCCGGCAGATCTGGGGGCGCAACCGTTGCCTGCAGAAGATGAATGGGTTGTGGTAATTGATGCCGGTCACGGCGGGAAGGATCCGGGTGCGGTAGGCTCAAAGGCCAGGGAGAAGAATATAAACCTTGCCGTGGCCCTGAAGACAGGTAAGTATATCAGGGACAACCTGAAAGATGTAAAGGTCATATTCACCAGGGATGATGATACCTATCCCGGACTTGCTGAAAGAGCCGAGGTTGCCAACAGGAACAAGGCTGACCTGTTTATTTCAATACATTCGAATGCATTGTCTGACAAGCGATTGTTTGGCGCAGAGACCTATGTTCTCGGTCAGACAATGGATGAAGCGAACCTGCAGGTTGCAATGAAGGAGAACTCGGTCATCACCTTTGAGAAGGACTACGAAACGAAATATGAGGGTTTCGATCCGAACTCGGTTGAATCCTATATTATATTTTCCCTGATGCAAAATACCTATCTGAAACAGAGCACAGAGTTTGCCACGCTGATCCAGGATCAGTTCAGGGAACGTGTTGGCAGGAAGGACCGTGGTGTAAGGCAGGCTGGGTTTGTGGTTCTCTGGCGTACGACAATGCCGTCCGTTCTTGTTGAGCTTGGTTATATTACCAATTCCGATGAAGAGAAATTCCTCATGTCAGAGCAGGGTCAGGACTACATGGCATCTGCCATATTCCGGGCGTTCAGGGATTACAAGCAGACAATAGACAACAGGTCAGGTGTAAAGAACGGCAACGGAGTGATCCACGGGGAGCCATCAACGCCGGTCATCTCTGACAGTGCTGTTGCGCAAGTGACTGAACAACCGGCAGGCCGTAATGACAGCACCCCCGGATCCGTGGCAGATGATACGGAAAAACCCCTGGCGGCTGCAGACGAGATCCTCTTCATGGTTCAGGTGGCTGCAATGCCAAAGAACAGGGAACTTAATCAGAGCATTTTAAAGGAACTGGAACCGTTAAGCAAGATAGAAGACGGTGAGCGGATTAAATATGCGTCAGGAAAATTCGTTCTATATGCTGACGCCCTGAATTACAGACGGAAACTGACGGGACGATTCCCAGACGCGTTCGTCATTGCTGTCAGGAATGGTAAGATAATGCCTCTCAGGGAGGCAATTGATGCAAAGAAAAGATAACATAACCCTATGAAGATATCCCACGAGGTCAAGATCGGAGCCGTTGCGCTGATTACAATAATCGCATTCATTCTGATGTTCCAGTTCCTGAAGGGTACTGCCCTCTTCACAAGTACTGACACCTATCATATTGTATATGATAACATCGCAGGACTTACAGAATCAAATCCTGTTGAGATAAACGGCTACCATGCGGGTGTGGTGCAGGATGTCAGGCTGATCAATGACGGATCCGGGCTAATACTTGTATCGCTCTCCGTGGACAAGAACTTCAACATTCCCAGGGACACCAGGGCAGAGATTACCACGGCCACACTCATTGCGGGCATGAAGATTGTCCTTCAGATGGGTGAGAGCAGCGAGATGTGCCACAGTCATGATACCCTGCAGGGATACGTAGCCACCTCGATCATTGACAGGCTTGGGCAGACTTTCTCCCCGCTGGAGGGTAATATCACTAGTATCATTGTCAGGCTTGACTCAGTGGTCACTGCGCTGAACAGCGTTTTCACACCGGAGATGACAGGTAATATCAGGTCTGCCATGTCAGATGTCAGCTCCGTCACCTCTGATCTTAAGGAGGTCTCAAACAGCAGCAAGGATGAACTAACGGCAGCCATTGCTGATCTGCAAACCTTTACGGCCATGCTCTCGGCAAACAGCACAACTCTTGATTCAGCACTGAAAAATATTGGAGGTATCTCTGAGGAACTGGCAGCGGCCGACCTGGGGACCACGCTCACCTCTCTCCGCTCCTCTCTCTCCGGTCTTGAAACCATAGTAAAGGGCATCAGCCAGGGCGAAGGATCGGCTGGCAAGCTGATGACCAACGACAGTCTTTACAATAATCTGAGTAATACGCTTGGCAGTCTTGACCTTTTGCTGCGTGACATGAAGGAAAATCCGAAGAAATATGTCCATTTCTCCCTTTTTGGCAAAAAGGCCGATTGATTTGTTAGAATAATACTAAACAATACTGGATCACCCGGTTGCAAGCCTCCTGACAGAGGTTTCCCAAACTTGGCAGTTCAGGACCGGAATATCTTCAATTTTATAAAGGACTGTAGTCCATACTCTTCATCGTATATTATTGAATATCTGCATATTATAAATTTTGACCAATGTTTTTCACTTTAAGGACCTGAAGGTCATCACAGTAAAGAATAAATGTAAAAGTCAAGAGCAAAAATATTTTTTTTTAACCTTTTTTTTTACAAATATTGTCACGGCTTTCAGCACCGACGAAAAAAAAGAGTTTTTTAATTTCAATCTGAATGAACAAGTCACACGATGAGGTTTGGAATAACTGTCTGGAAATAATTCGTGACATTATTCCATCGGCCAGCTTTAAAACATGGTTCGAGCCAATTGTTCCTCTCAGGCTCGAAAAGAACATACTTACAATACAGGTGCCCAGCCCTTTCTTTTATGAATACCTTGAAGAGCAGTACATAGATATCCTCCGCAAGACACTCAGGAGGGAGATAGGCAATGATGCCAAGCTTGAGTACACAATCATCATGGAGAACTCAGGCTACGCAAACGGCAAGCCCTACACTGTCAGGTATCCGTCGAGAAACAAGTCAGACCTTCAGAACAAGCCGATGCAGGTACCTTTTGAGGTGACACAGCCTGCCATCAGGAATCCTTTCATTATACCGGGAATAAAGAAGCTTCATTTTGATCCGAGGCTCAATCCTGACTACTCCTTTTCCAATTTCGTCGAGGGTGAATGCAACCGTCTTGCCCGTTCAGCAGGTATTGCAGTGGGCAACAATCCCGGCGGCACCGCCTTTAACCCCCTGATGATCTACGGTGATTCCGGACTTGGTAAGACTCACCTGGTTCAGGCCATTGGCATCCTGGTAAAGGAGAAGTTCCCGGACAAGACAGTGCTTTACGTTAACGCGAATAAATTCCAGACCCAGTTTGTGGAGTCGATCCGCAACAACAACAAAAACGATTTTCTCCATTTCTACCAGATGATTGACGTCCTGATCATTGACGATGTCCATGAATTTGCAGGGAAGGAGAAGACCCAGGATACATTCTTTCACATTTTCAATCATCTCCATCAGTCGGGCAAGCAGTTGATACTCACCTGTGACAAGCCCCCGGTGGAGCTTCAGGGGATGGAGCAGCGGCTCCTGTCGAGGTTCAAATGGGGACTGCTGGCTGACCTGCAGAAGCCCGATTTCGAGACCAGGCTTGCCATTCTCAGGAAGAAGGCGTACAATGACGGTATCGAGCTGCCGGACGAGATCTTCGAGTTCCTGGCGGAGAATATCTCCTCGAACATAAGGGAGCTTGAATCGGGCCTCATTTCGCTTTATGCGCAATCGACTCTCAATCGCAAGGAGGTAACTCTCGAGCTTGCCCGCCAGATGGTGGACAGGCTGGTGAACACCCAGCGCCGGGAGATCACAATTGACTATATCCAGAAGGTTGTCTGCGAGTACTACAAGATACCCGTGGATCAGATGCAGGGGAAGACCCGAAAGCGGGAGATAGTTCAGGCACGGCAGGTCTCGATGTATTTCTCGAAGAGCCTGACAAAGGCTTCGCTTGCAAGTATCGGCTCATCCATCGGGGGCAAGGATCACGCAACCGTGCTTCATGCCTGCAAGACCGTAAACAACCTGATTGATACTGACCGGCATTTCAGGAGCCAGATTTTGGAAATAGAGAAAAAGCTCAAGGTATGAAAGCTGACACAAACTATCTGAAGGAAGAATTTTTCAGGTTATACGGGGACAGGGACAAAGAGCCTGTCCTTTTTTATTCACCCGGAAGGGTAAACCTGATTGGTGAGCACACCGACTACAATGGCGGATATGTTTTTCCCTGTGCACTGGATTTCGGGACCACACTGCTGGTCCGCAAGACAGGCAGGCAGGAGATGCTGATGAACAGCCTCAACTTTCCCGGCGAGGTAATCATTCCCATTGCGCTCAATTACCTGCCTGTTCCGAAGAGCTGGACCAATTACCCGGTTGGGGTTGTCAACGAGTTTGCCCGCAAGGGAATCAGAGCACCCGGAATGGAGATGCTCTTCATGGGTGACATCCCAAACGGTGCGGGACTCTCATCATCTGCGTCTATTGAGATGGTTACGGCCGTAGCAATTAATGAGCTTACGGAGTCAGGCCTGGAGATGATGGAGATGGTCAGGATGGCCCAGAAGGCCGAGAACGGGTTTGTGGGGATGAATTGCGGCATCATGGATCAGTTTGCTGTCGGGTTCGGAAGAAAGGATCATGCAATCAACCTTAACTGTGACACTCTTGAATACAGGTATGCCCCGCTGAACCTGGGCGACAGGCGTCTGGTGATCACCAACACCAATAAGCGCAGGGGGCTGACTGACAGCAAGTACAATGAGCGGCGGTCAGAGTGCGAGAGGGCTGTGGCGCTCATCTCTGAACACCGACCCATAAAGAACCTCAGTGAACTGTCAGTGGCTGACCTTTGGATGCTTGACAGCTACATTCCGGATCCCGTGGTACGGAAGAGGGCGAAGCATGTCATCACCGAGAACGGCCGGACGCTGGATGCCATAAAGGCACTTCAAAACAATGATATAAGCCTGCTGGGCAAGCTTATGAACGAGTCTCATGATTCGCTCTGCACAGATTATGAAGTGACGGGTACGGAGCTTGACACCCTGGTGTATGAGGGAAGGAAGCTTCCTGGTGTTGTGGGTACCAGGATGACCGGGGCCGGATTCGGTGGATGCACGGTCTCGATAGTAGAAAACAGGCATACCGATGAGTTCATCCGGAAGCTGGGTGAGGTTTACACCGCAAAGACAGGCCTGACGGCTGAATTCTACCTGCCCGGCATCGGCGATGGAGCAAGGAGGATATGAGAGTTGCGAATTGCGAATTGCGAGTTGCGAGTTGCGAATTGCGATTTATTCTTCAACTCGCAAATCGCAAATCATAAATCCTTTAGGCAGCGGAATCCGACTGTAGCGCTGCGGTCATAGCCCGGTGAGACGAGGAGCTGCATCTGTGTCATTGAGAGCGGCTGAGGGCCGCCACGAACGTACCACCAGCTTGATTCCGGGCGGAACCAGCTGCCTCCCCTGATTATATTGAAATAGTAAGCTCCGTTACTATAGACATCGTTTGTCATCTGCCAGACATTGCCTACCAGGTCTGCCACCCCGTAGGGACTCTCCCCTTTGGGAAAGGCATCCACAGGTGTCGGTCTGCCAAATCCGTTGTTGCATTTGGTCGCATGAAACTCATCACCCCAGGGCCACTCCCTGCCATCGGTACCCTGTGCCGCAAGTTGCCACTCCGATTCAGTGGGGAGACGCTTGCCTGCCCAGCGGGCGTATGCCCTGGCATCCTCGAGGCTTATCCAGACCACCGGATAGCGTTCCTGACCGGTGACCGGCAGTCCCTGTTCCCAGTGCCTTAGATAGTTGGAAGTATCTGACGGGATATATCCGGAAGCCCTTATAAACTGAAGGAATTCTTCGTTTGTCACGGGGTACCTGTCTATCAGGAAACTGTCAGGTGAGGCCGTAATTACTTCACCACCTGAAGGATACGGCACGAACTCATCTGCAGAGCTGAGGTGGTATTCAATAACGGCAGAGGGTATAAGCACCATTCCCGAAGGTATATCAACTGCCGGAGCGGTGCGTTTCGTCTCAGACACCAGCCAGGGACGTCCGGTTCCGGGCCTGACGACGCTTTCATCGAGCAGTATTCCATCGGCGTCAGTCAGCTCGATCACTATCTTATCCCCTTCAATTCCCAGCAGTGTGTCGGAACTAAGGAGGGTGTCTGCCGGAGCTGTAATCCTGACAGGAGGTCTGTCATAACCGGGCTCTCCGCTGCTTATAAGCAGTGTGCCGCTTACCTCTGCAGCAATCCGTATCCTGTTACCCCTGAACTCAGCTGTGATCAATCGTGGCAGCAACGCTATGCAGTCTATAGAGCTCTCGCGCCTGGTGCCGTTGAACATCTGGCTCCAGCCCGGGGTTTCCACAGGAGCCATTAGGGTTCCGTTGACGACAGACGGATTAATCTCCTCATGTCTCCAGAGTGAGACAAGGTGTTTTCCCACGGTATCACCCGGGCTGAAGAGGGGACCGCTGTAACCACGGTGGTCCATGTTCAGCACGGTATAAATCTTCTTCTCCCCGGCGTTCCAGCTGTTAACATAGACCCTGTCAGCGCCGCTTTGCACCAGTGGGGTCCAGTTTGTGCCGGCAAATGCATCGCTGTTTCTTCGCAGGATATAGGTTGTTTTTGCCAGGTATCCCAGATCCTTCCTGAAATCTTCTCCCCTGCCTCCGGGTCTGAACATATTAAGCTCGGTGCCGTAGCCGTTGAAGAAGGCGACGGAGATCTCGCGGTGGAGGATATCTTCGCCGACGTCGGCCACCCTGAAGATTGCAAAATCAGGTCTGATAAGCTTGTTCAGGTTAAGTTCCGGACTGAGGAACAGTGCATTATGGACCCTGGCTGCCACTATACCGGGCATATCCTTAACAACAGGCATACCCTCGGAATACATCACCACTCCGCTGCGAACCGTATCCGCGGCTCCCTGCAGTTCTGCCGAGGAGCTGCCCTCTGTGTCGAGCACTACGCCGTCGGCTTCCGTTTCAGCTATTATCTGCGCCATCCCGCGAAGATGGTCTTCAGGACGGGTGCTTTTATCCCACGGGTTATAGGCTATGAAGAACCTGCATCCGTCAGTCCTTGCTTCCCGGCCCAGTTGTCTGAGGCCGGCGGTTCCTCCGGGCAGATCGCGATACAGATCCCACTGATTGCGGTCGTCGAGGCCGAGGCGGGGCCATGTGGGCCAGATGCCCCATACATCAACATGTCCGAAGAGCCGGTTATACTGACCAAGGTAATCAGTAAATCCCTCATCACCGGTGAGGCGATTGTGATATTCCCTGTCCCATGCCATCTGCAGTATCATCAGGTAGGATGTGCGTATCCACTTCAGGTCTTCCCGCTCATAGAGAGTCTCATCGAACCGTGACAGATCATAGAGCCATCGCTCTGCGAACATAAGCTTCAGGCCCTGCTGCCAGTCGCCCCTGAAGAGGTCGGCATAGATGTGGTAAGTCACAGAGGCTCCGGGGGGGAGGATTGTTTCGTATCTTCTTGCCGTGCCGTTGTCAGTTTTGATTCGCCTTGCGATGGCGGCTACCGACAGATCACCCTGGGCTTTGAAGGTGCTGAATCCCATCTCCCAGGCGTTATCGGGCAGGATGACGCGTACCGGGCTCTTCCCCGGCAGGTTGAGGTATGCACGGGCAAGGTCGCGGGGTCCCGCACCGGTTATGAAGGCATCATTGTTCTTTTCGCCGAAGGGCACTACATCGCTGACGGTGATGGTATCATTCCAGTTGTTTCGCAGGGTCAGTTCAGCCATGAATCCCGGGTGTGAGCCACCGCGGGGTGTATAGGAGGCTTCGGCGCCGCCGGCAAAGACCATCAGGAAGCGGCTGCCGATGAGACCCGCCGGCACATCGTCAGACTCCAGGCTGACACCGTCAAGTCTGAAACTGAAAATGGGCCTGGGCGCCATGAGGTTAGTCCGTGTGCTGTCATCGAGGATGAGAGCGACTGCGGCAGCGCCGTTCTCCCTGACAACTCCGATATTTTGAAGCGACTGGCCGGAGGCTGTCAGACAGAGGATGAAAAAAACAGGGAAAAACCGAAACCTAAAGCTGCACATCGGAGTTTAAACTGATATAATTAGCTCACCGAACAATCGGGAGCGCAATTTATTACATTGTATCTGAAAATAAAAGTGAAGATACAGGTAATGAGTGATTTTAGAGATAATATTTCAGCGTGTTCACCCGTTAAGTATTATATCAGCATTTAGAAAAAGGTTCAGGTCCATCTGATGAAAAAGGTTAACTGCAAGGCCATCACACTCATAATACTGATCCTGTCAGCAATAATGCTGATGCCTGGCTGTGCATCCTCCAAAAAGAAGAGTTACAACACTGCCCGCAAGAATTCATATATTGACACCTCGCAGCTAGGACGGAACAAGTATTTCTTCTCGAAAAAATATCAGAAAAAACTTTACCGTTACAAAAAGAGGTAATCGTAATTATTCCTCGCAGACGACTTCCTGGCCATCCCAGGCCAGTGTCACATTTTGAGGCAAATCCCTGTTTACATCCTCGTGCCTTCCCATCTGGTGGCCGATATGCGTGATATAGGCCTTCCGCGGAGAGACCTCACGGATAAGGTCGAGGGCTTCGGCAAGGCTGAAGTGGGATATATGCTTCTCTTTTCTCAGAGCGTTAATTACCAGGTATTTGACCCCGAAAAGTTTCTCCTTCGTTTCCTCGGAGATATAGTTGGCGTCAGTGATGTAGGCCATATCCCCTATCCTGAAGCCAAATATCGGCAACCGGTAGTGGAATATGCGGAGAGGTGTGATGGTGTCGCCCTTAATGACAAAGTTGAAGTTATCGATATTGTGAAGCTCCATTTTCGGCACTCCGGGGTAGTGGTTTTCGGAGAAGACGTACGCATACTCCTTTCTCACGGCTGCCTGCACCCTCTCCTCGGCGTAGATGTCTATTGCACCCTGGCTCTTGTAGTTGAAGGCTCTCAGGTCGTCCATCCCGGCGATGTGGTCCTTGTGTTCGTGGGTCAGGAGGATTGCATCCAGTTTCTTAACCCTGGCGTTGAGCATCTGCTGCCTGAAATCAGGACCGGCGTCGATAACGAAGGTATTCAGTGCCGTCTCTACGAGAAGAGAGGCTCTGAGTCTCTTATCCTTCGGGTCAGGTGATGTACAGACAGCACATTCACATGCTATTACAGGCACTCCCTGTGATGTTCCGGTACCGAGAAAAGTGATCTTCACCGTTTTAAGTTTCGCACTGCAAACATAATCCGAAAATGAGAGAAGAACAATATCCGCGGTCACTTTAGCCGGCAATTGGCTAATTGGATATCTTTACTGCATCTAAAGTTCAACCGATGAGCGGAACTGTATACATGATACCTGTGACACTGGGTGATTCCGCGCCCGAGCTGTCGATACCCGGCAGGACGCTGGAGATAACTCGTTCACTGAGGCTTTTTGCCGTAGAGGATATTAGGACGGCCCGTCGCTGGCTGAGAGGCCTGGACAGGAGCTTTCCCGTTGATGACACTCTTTTTATTGCTGTCGGGAAGCACTCTGATCCGGCTGAGCTGGCTGATTTGTTTGAGAGGGTAGCTGCTGGGGCAGATGCCGGGGTTATGAGTGAAGCCGGGATGCCGGGACTGGCGGATCCGGGAAACATTGTATCGGCCGAAGCGCACCGGTGTGGAATAAAGGTTGTGCCTCTTACGGGGCCCTCCTCGGTGATGCTGGCCCTGGTTGCATCAGGTCTTAACGGCCAGTCGTTTGCCTTTCACGGCTATCTGCCGGTTGATTCGCAGGGGCGCCGGAAGGCTATCAGGGACCTGGAAAAGCTGTCGGCCGGAGGGCAGACGCAGATATTCATGGAGACGCCGTACAGGAACCCGAAGATGGTTGAAGATATTCTTTCGGTATGTCAGCCATCAACGAGGCTGTGCATTGCGGCAGACATAACCCTTCCTGATGAGGAGATAAGGACGATGACAGTGTCAGACTGGCGCAGACATGTACCGGAGCTGGATAAGCGCCCTGCGGTGTTCTTAATTCAGGCAATAGGCAGTAGGCAATAGCCAATTTGAGCCTCAGACGCAGGAGGAGGCTCAATCCCGCATCCGCCAGTTGGCGGATCGGGAAGGCAGTAGTGTTGGCAACGCATGGCAGATGGCTGTAGGCCATCAGGCATTGTAGAAGGGAGGTCCCCCGCCCGCGCCCCCCCCGGACCCTGTCTCTATTGCACAACACATTCCATTAATAAACAGCAAGCGATTTTATTGGTTAAATTGTGTCCGTAAAAAAGTGACCGAGATGACCAGAAGAACACTCCTTTCAGCCTTACTGATAATCATTTCCGCAACCTTGGCGGGTCAGAAAACCGACATGTCCCTGTTCAGCGGTATCAAACCCAGAAACATAGGACCCGGAGGTATGAGCGGCAGGGTGACAGCCTTTGCCGTTGACCCGCGCAATGAGAATCTGTTTTTCGTCGGCACAGCCTCCGGCGGGTTATGGAAGAGCGTCAATGCCGGCACGACCTTCACCCCCATTTTTGACAATGAGGCAGTAGCTTCGATAGGTGCACTTGCAATCGACCCGCTGAGGCCGGACATTATATGGGCCGGCACCGGTGAGGGTAACCCGAGAAACAGTGTCACGGGAGGTTATGGCATCTATAAGAGCATGGACGGTGGGCAGACCTGGAAGTGCATGGGGCTGGAGCTGACAAGATATATACACCGCATCATAGTTGACCCCGTTAATCCTGACATTGTCTATGTTGGCGCCATCGGAAATCCGTGGGCACCGCATACGGAGAGGGGATTTTACCGTACCAGGGACGGAGGTCTCACATGGCAGAGAATGCTGTTTACCAATGAAACATCGGGCGTGGCAGACATGGTGATGGATCCCTCGAATCCCGGCAAGATATTCGTGGCGATGTGGGATCACCGGCGCTGGCCATGGTCCTTCAGCTCCTCCTCTGCCGGATCCGGACTGTGGGTGACCCGCGACGGCGGAGATACCTTCAGTCGCGTTCAGGGAGGACTGCCCGGAAAGGTGGGCCGTATCGGGCTGGCCATCGCCCGGTCAAATCCTGATTATGTATATGCATATGTAGAGTCAGAGCCTACTGCCATCTACCGCTCCACTGACGGCGGAACAAACTGGGAGAAGCGCGGAGAGCGGAACATTGGCAACAGGCCTTTCTATTATGCTGAGATATATGTTGATCCGCAGAACGAAAACAGGGTCTACACGCTCTACTCAGGAGTCAACGTGAGCGAAGACGGTGCCCTCACCTTTGACGGGCGCACAGCTGAATCGGTGCACCTCGACCATCATGCATGGTATATTGATCCGATCAACCCTGACAGGATGCTGGACGGCAATGACGGAGGCATGGGCATCACCTATGATCGTGGCACCACCTGGCGTCACATTGAGAACCTGCCGGCAGGTCAGTTCTACCATATCAACGTTGACAACGATATCCCATACAACATCTACGGCGGGCTGCAGGACAACGGCTCATGGCGCGGACCTGCCTATTCCTGGCACAACGGGCCACTGATCAACGAGATGTTTGAATTCCTGATGGGCGGCGACGGTTTTGATGCCATGCCGGTACCGGGAGACAGCCGATATTGCTACGCCCAGTCGCAGGGCGGATCACTCCGCAGGTTCGATGTGCTTACAGGCTGGAACAAGAGCATCAGGCCTGCGCCCGAAACCGGCGAGAGGCTCCGTTTCAACTGGAATGCCGCACTGGCACAGGACCCGTTTGACAACAATACAATCTACTTCGGCAGCCAGTATGTGCATAAGAGCAGCGACAGGGGTGACTCATGGACCAGGATCTCTCCTGACCTCACAACCAATGACCCTGAGAAGCAGAAGCAGGACCAGAGCGGAGGGATCACCAAAGAGGCCACCGGTGCGGAGAACCACTGTACTGTCATCACAATCTCCCCCAGCCCGGTAGAGAAAGGAGTCATCTGGGCAGGCACCGATGACGGCATGATACAGGTCACCACGGACGGTGGCGTTAGCTGGAAGAACACCTCTCAGAACATCAAGGGTATGCCACGCAACGGATGGGTTCCCCAGGTGACTGCCTCGGCTCATCAACCCGGTGAAGCCTTTGCTGTGGTCAATGACTACCGCCAGGGCGACAATGCGGCATATCTCTACAGGACGAAAGACTACGGCCGAAACTGGCAGCGCATCATTGACGATACTGATGTTTGGGGTTATCTGCTCTGCTTCGTTCAGGACCCGAAAGAACCTAACCTGATGTTTGCTGGCACGGAATATGGTCTCTATATCACCTTTGACGGCGGAGACAACTGGAACAGGTGGAGCAGCGGCTACCCGACGGTATCGACATATGACATGACGATACAGCCACGGGAGAGCGATCTCGTCATTGCCACCTTCGGGCGTGCCCTGTGGGTTCTTGATGATATCAGGCCTCTGCGGGCACTAGCCTCATCAGGCAGGAAGCTGCTTGGCACTGAGCTTACGGCGTTCGACGCACCGGAGGCATACCTTGCTTCAACCAGGAACCTGCCCGGTTACTACTTCTACGGTGATGCGATGTACCGCGGACAGAACAGGGAACCAGGGGGAATGATCACCTTCTTCACCAGTGCTGATTCAGGCAAGGTTTCAGTTGAGATAAAGGACGAATCAGGCAACGTTGTAAAATCACAGCAGATAAATGCAGTGAAGGGCTTCAACCGGTTCTCGTGGCGTCTCGACCGCAATCCGTTGCCGCAACTGACATACCCCTCCGGGCAGGATCAGCAGCAGGACCCCCGCGCAAGATTTTTCAGGGGATTCGGCGGTACGGTTTTCCCCGGAACATACACTGTCAGTCTCTCCCTCGGCAGTGCCAGCTCAACGTCAGAAATAAAGGTTAATCCGGACCCGAGGATGGCTGCCCCGGACATTGATGCCCTGCGAAAGAACTATGAAAGAGCTGTGACTTTCGGGACCGGGATTGAATCGCTCAATGCAAAACTCAAGAACCTTGTTGATGTCCGCGAAAGCCTTGCGAAGACTGAGAAGCTTCTCGTCGGGAACCCGGACTTCGCAGCAGCAGTCTCCGGGGAGTACCAAGCTGTTAAAGAGGAGCTTGCAAAGCTTGACGAAGCCTTCGGAAGACGTCAGGATGGGTTGTCTGGGCGCATCGGCGGATACAGGTCGCTTCTGACAGCTTCAGGATCACTGACGGAGCAGGAGGAGAAGGGAATTGCTGATGCTGAGGCTGCGCTTGCTGAAGCCGCGAGGATGACCGGAGACTTCCTTGATGGCAGCTGGGCAAGATACAGGACAAAGCTGACGGAGGTAATCCTGAAGGGGGACGAAGTGATACTGAAATAGAAAATGTGCCGGCTGCCGGCGCACCAGGATCTGCTTTGTGATTCTGATATGAAAAATGCGCCGTCAGCCGGCGCATTCTCATTTACTTTTTGGTTTTCCGGGTTAATTCCACTACCTCCATTTCAAAGAGCAGGGGGGTGTATCCCGGAATCAATGTATAATAATAACCGTACTGGTCATATGTTCCGAAACCCATGGAACCGTAAGCCACCTTTGATGGCAGCAGTACCTCAGTCTTTGAGCCAAGTTTCATTTTCACCAGCGCCAGTGACCAGCCCTCTATCAGGTATGGAGTACCCACCCTGAAACGGTAAGGTGTTGTGGCTTCCGTGTTGCTGTCGAACTGTTTTCCGCTCAGGAAAGTGCCGGTATACCAGACACCCACTGAGTCTCCCTCCTGTATTAAATCTCCTGTACCCGGATAGACTTCAGTGATATAGATACCGTTGGCATCGGCACTGACTGTGATGCCATTCTTCAAGACATAGTCCTGAATAAGACTTTTTTCTTCTTCCTCATACTTTTTTGCAGGATTGCAGGCAACAATAACAACTGTAATAAATACAAGTGCTGCAGCGCGGACTTTCATGTTCATGGTACGTAAATTTCTCCTTTTCCCTTCAAATATCATTCCAAACTAGATTATATCTTTAATTCTTATCCTGTAAATCAGTATTGCCCTGCCGGGAATCTTACCGCCGTCGCCTGTCAGGCCAAAGGCAAGGTAAGGCGGCACGATGAAGAGGTAATCGCTTCCCTCCTGCATCATTTGCAGTCCTTCGGTGACTCCGCTGCCAGCATCGGTATAGCCCACCCTGATTGTCTGGGTACCGCTGTAGCACGGTTCACCGCTGAGCAAGGTGCATTCAAAGTCGTAGCTTACATTGTCGCCGGTTTTTACTACAGGGCCGGTGCCATTATCAAGTATGCTGTACCAGAGTCCGGTGTTGGTCTCACTGAACTGTCTGTTTGTTTTTTTCAGGTATCCGGTGATCTGTTCACGGTCCCGGGTTATCATGGAGCGGTTAATCTGAATGAGTTCGTCCTCCGTCCGCGGTGCTGCGGTACTTCTGGTATCCGGCTTGTTCTGGCATCCAGATGCCAGGACCATAATCAATATCAGCAATGCCGTTCTCATCTCTGCATCTCCTCTGCGGCCACTTCCAGTTCCTTACGGAACGCCGGAAGGGTATTCTCGAAGTGGTTGACCACCTCGTGAATGGTTCCCTTCATCTCCCCTCCTGCTGCATTGCGGTGACCTCCGCCGTTGAAGCATTTGCGGGAAAGTTCGTTGGCATTGAAGCTGCCCTTTGAGCGGAGAGACATCTTAACGAAGCCCGTCCGCTCGATGAAGAGGACTGACAGTACGATGCCCTTCATTGTCAGCAGCACGTTTGCAAATCCTTCAGTATCACCTTTTACGTGGTGAAACCTGTCGAGATCTTCCCTCGTCAGCCAGACATATGCCGTATGCAGTTCAGGATGAACAATCATCCGGCTATGGAGTGCAAAGCCCTTGAGCCTTATCCTGTCAGGTGAGAAGTTGCTGAAGATATGATCATGGATCCGCTCCTTGTCAACTCCCATATCAAGCAGGTGGCCTACCGTACGCATCGTGTCACCGGTATAATAGCCGTGCTCGAAGTTGCCCGTATCCGTTATGATCCCGACATAGACGGCAGTTATAAAGTCAGGGTCACTGAATTCCGAACCTTCCATACCGTTTACCAGGAAATAAACAAGTTCTGATGTTGAACTGCGGCTCACGTCCGAGATGATGAGGTCAGCGAATTGCCCCGGATCGGGATGGTGGTCTATCATCACCTTCCTTGCCCCCGAGCTGACAACCAGTTGCTCGGCCTTGCCCATCCTGGAGGTTGTATTGAAATCAACCATTATTATCAGGTCAGCGTCATTTATGAGCTTCGACCCTTCAGCGATATTATGATGGAAGTCCACTACCTGGTCTACATCCTGCATCCAGACAAGGAACTGCTGGAGTGCATTTGGCGAGATCATCCGGGGGTTCTTGCCCTGGGAGATAATCCACCTTCTCATTGCCAGCATGGCGCCTATTGCATCGCCGTCGGGATTGATATGGCAGATAAGCAGAATATGATCTGACTCATCAATCAGCTTCTTTAATTCTTTTGTATATTTACCGAACTCTGGCACTGTTTAAGGCTTTTTAAGGCGACAAAGATAAGAAAATAATAAGTTTTTGAAAAAGAGTTGAATTAACCCCATTCTCATGCAGTTATGAGTGAAGAAATTACTTTTTCCATCATCAAGCCCGATGCAGTAGGAACGGGCAATACAGGAAGAATCCTTGCGAGGATCAGCGAAGCCGGATTCCGGATAGCAGCACTGAAGATGCTGCATATGACCCGCGGCCAGGCGGAAGGCTTTTACGAAGTTCACCGGGGCAGGCCTTTCTACGAAGGACTAGTTGAATTCATGTCATCAGGTCCGGTGATTGTGACTGTGCTCAGCCATCCGAACGCCGTAGAGGAGTTCCGCAGCCTGATAGGGAGCACTGACCCGGCCAAAGCTGCTCCCGGAACTGTCAGGGCTGATTTCGGCTCAGATGTCAGAATGAATGCCGTTCATGGCTCCGACTCGCCGGAAAATGCCCTCAGGGAGGCCTCTTTCTTCTTTTCAGCAATCGAAATATTCTGAAGGCAACAAAAACCCTCATTGCTTGTTTCCCTAAAAAATCGAAATGACCAAAACGTTTTCTCCAGACTTTTCGGACAAAAAAACACTCGAAAAGTACTCCTCTGCCTATACCCTCTCCGATATGGAGATCTTCATCTTCCCGGATCTGTTCTACCCCCTTGTGCTGGCCAACATCATGTCACCGGTCATCTGGAAATGGCGCGATGATCCATGGTTCAGGGAGATGCACCGTAAAAACTTCATAAGCAAATCGAACAGGATCAAGCAGTACATCATTGACAACTACATCTTCAACCTCGATCTGGAGACGTGGGGCCTGACTGATAAGGAGAAGGAGACTGCAAGGTTCAGTGATTTCTTTGATACTGAGTTACTTAGACAGTCCAACGCCCTTTTCGGTTACGAGGGAGACAAATATTATTTTGACATTGACATTCGCCGGCACTTTGGCCTCGACAAGTACAACACTACAGCCATCCCCTACTGGAAGACTGAGACGGTGGAGGCGATGACAGCCTTCAGGCACAAGGAGCATTATACCACAGGTGCGGGTGAGTGTGTCAGCCTGGCCGCCCTCTATGCAGCTGCCATGTTCATCGTCGGGGAGGTACCCCTGGAGAAGATATTCATGATGGCAACCCCGCTGCACTCACAGAACTACATTGATGAGAAGGACGGGCTACTGACCAACAACAGGAGGATCATGACGAAGAACATGTGGTTCAACGGTACCTCCCTCTCCGGCAAGGCAAGAAGAGCCCTCGAGAATGAGAAGGTCACGATAGTATCACACATAACAGGCCACATTCATACAGTCTATGAAACAGCAACGATTGACAGGGAAGCATATCTCGCCTTCACCGGGAAGCTGAAAAGTTTCGTCAGGAGTCCCCTTACCCCCACCGTCTTCATCAACTTTCTGAGATTCAAGTCGGAATACAAATGCCTGTTCCAATACCATTATCTCCGCACCGGTACAAGCCACTACATCACCCTTGAGAAGCTGTTTGAGTACGAGCACTCCTCCAAATCAAGCATGAATGAAGAGACGCGTGACAAGCTTCTGGCTGAGGTTGATCCGGATGAGTTCCTGTATGATACCGTTCCCGGCAAGATTATGCTCAATGAAGTGGAAGCGTTTCTCAGAAAGCTCGGAAATGCTGATCTTGAAGTTCTTGAGGCAGAGTTCACGGAAATCTTCACTACCGAGCACCAGGACTGTGTGAAGCGTATGTTTGCCGATATCAGGAGCTTTATTATCACCGAGCCAAGGCTGCCCTCCGCAGAGAGAAAGTTTGTCCACGCCGTTTACCCGCAGCTGACGGTGAATGATACCCGCGAGGAGATCATCCGCAAAATCAGGGAGATCGCTGACGTGTCGGAGATGGCACACCTCACCCTCTATGCATACAGGGATATGGAGCATACCGACTGGAGGCCGTTCATTAAGGCCGCCATCGAAAGAAATCCTGTCTGTCATGAACCGCTGCGTGGCCTGAGCGCGGATGAGATCCATGAGATAATCAGCAAGCTGGAGAATGAGTCGATCTATGATTCCGGCAGGATGGCGCAACCGGATGAAGTCTGGAACTTCGGGCGCGGTGACGGTGCCGAGAAGGCCTTCCTGATGGCTGATGCCCTTCACTTCAATGACACTGAAGCCGAAATCTCCCTGACCCTTCAGGGTGACCTGTCTGCCGTGGAGTACGAAGGAAGAAGGTATAGTTTTCAATCCTCAATGGGGCACAATAAAAGCATCCTTATCAAGGGAAGTGAATACAGGGTTCTCTGAGAGAGGACTATGACCGGATAAAGATGTTGTGAGCCGGCAGTCTGACCGGGCTATCGCGCCGTCAATGAAGCATTATCTCCCTGACGACCTCTTCTCCCGCCCGGCTGTTGATCTGAGCCTTGAGGGAATCACGCAGCATCATCAGCTCATTTCGCACTACCGATGAGGTGAGGTATATGTGCAGCACACCATCCTTAAGGTATGTTTTCTTGGTTCGTGCGGTGATTACCTTCCCGGCAATGGATTCCCAGATGCCGAGAACGGTAGCTTCCTTCAGCCCGGGCCCCAGCCGGTATTCCCTGATGAGGTCATTGAGCGCTTCGCCGAGTGTTATGGTTTTGTTTCGCCGCATGGCTTACTTTGAACCGTTGCTTATCTCCTCCTCGATACCATTGTTCCCTATCCTGTAGAGTCTGAAGTCGACGCCGGTACTGTCCAGGATGCGGTGGATCCGGTCCTGCTGTGTGTCAGTGATGAATACCTGTCCGAATTCGCCGGATCCAGCGAGGCGTATTATCTCCTGCACCCTTGTCTGATCAAACTTGTCGAAGATATCGTCAAGCAGCAGCGCCGGCGCGAAACCGTTCATCCTGCTTATCAGGCTGAACTTTGCAAGTTTCAGTGCCACGATGAATGACTTCTGCTGTCCCTGGCTGGCAGTGGTCCTGGCCGAATGACCGTCGATCTCGAAGATGAGGTCGTCACGGTGTATCCCTGCAGTTGTATATTGCAGAGCGAAGTCCCTCCCCCTGGATTCGGAAAGCTGCCTGAGGTATTCTCCTGTGCAAAGGTGCGAGCGGTAACGGATGGAGACCTTTTCGGCTCCGCCGGAGATCTTTTCGTAATAGGAACGGAAGAGAGGCAGCAGATTTTCCGTGAGCTTGCGTCGCGACTGGTAAATTATCTCTGCCTCAATAGCCATCTGTTCGTCATAGATCTCCAGCAAACCGGATACATCATTGCCGCTGCCGCGAAGGATCCTGTTGCGTTGCATCAGGGCCTTGTTATAGCGCATATGTGCCTCGAGATAGGGAGGGTCATACTGGCTGATGATCATATTCAGGAAACGGCGTCGCTCCTCGCTGCTGCCGGTTATTAGCGTGCTGTCGGCCGGAGAGAGCATCACCACCGGGTATTTACCCACGTGGTCTGACATTCGCTGATACTCCTTGCCGTTAATCCGGAAGATCTTCTGCTTCTGTTTCTGGAAGGCGCAGTGCAGATCATCGCTGATGCCGTCGGTAACGAAGGTTCCCTTGATCATGAAGTAGTCCTCACCGTGACGGATACTGAGTGTGTCTGAGCTGTTGAAGAAGCTTTTTGTGAGGGAGAGGTAGTGTACGGCGTCGAGGATATTGGTTTTGCCCACGCCGTTGTTCCCCACAAAGCAATTGAACCCCGGGGAGAATTCGAGGGTCACTTCTTCATAGTTCTTGAAGTTGGTCAGTTCCAGCCTTGCGAGATGCATCATCATATAAAGCCGTTGGCGGAGGCCAAAGTTACGAAAAGAAACGGCTGTGACAAGCGTTCAGGGGGAGGTCCTGGCATGCCTCCGGAGGCCTTTGTTTTTTTTAAACCTTTTATTTTTTAATAAAGTCAGAAATACTACTTTTGCGGAGTTATTTTTTGACCTGTAACTGAGAAGATTGATATGAGCAAGAAAAAGGAGACCGCAAAAGGGATCGAGAATGTTGAGCAGACACTGACAAAAACCGAACAGTTTCTGGAACAGAATTATAAGCCTCTCTTATATGTACTCGTCGGAGCTGTTGTGCTCGTCGGGATATTCTGGCTTCTTAGAATGTATACCCAAAAGCAGAATGAGGAGGCGCTGAGCCAGATGTTCATGGCTGAGCAGTATTTCGGACAGGACTCACTCAATCTTGCCCTTAACGGCGACGGGAACAATCTTGGTTTTATCGATATAGCAAAGGAATACAGGAGTACCAAATCAGGCAAGCTTGCGAATTTCTATGCAGGCGCATGCCTTGTTCACCTCGGCCAGTTTGATGAGGCTATCGGTTATCTGAACAAGTACAAACTGAAGGATGAGGTGCTTGCACCGCAGGCAAAGGGTCTTATCGGGGATGCGAAGGTTGAGTTGGGCGACTTCGCCGCAGGCATAAAAAACTATCTTGAAGCAGCTACATTGGCGGAGAATAACTTCCACAGCCCTATCTACCTCATGAAAGCCGGCATGCTGCATGAAAGCCAGGGCGACTATGCAGAGGCGCTGAAGCTTTATGAGCAGATTCAGGAGAAGTACCCTGAGAGCAATGAAGGCAGGAGTATCGACAAGTATATTGCAAGAGTCAAACTGCACATCTAGACAGTGGCAACCCGCGATCTTTCGGACTATGATCCCTCGCGCGTCCCTGATGCATCGGGACTGAGATTCGGCATTGTTGTAGCCGACTGGAACAGCGAAGTCACACATTCCCTTCTGAACGGTGCCGTCAGTACCCTTCTTCGTCACGGGGTGGCGGATGAGGATATCATTGTCAGGCATGTGCCCGGAACTTTCGAGATCACACTTGCTGCTCAATGGATGGCAGAGTATGAAGACCTGGACGGCGTCATCTGCCTTGGATGTGTGATACAGGGAGAAACGCCGCATTTCACATATATCTGTGAAGGGGTAACGCAGGGCATCACCCAGCTGAATCTCGACTACAACATTCCTTTCATATTTGGGGTCCTCACCACCCTGAACCTTCAGCAGGCCCTTGACCGTGCAGGCGGCAGGCACGGGAACAAAGGCGATGAAGCAGCCGTGACTGCCATTAAGATGGCTGCTCTTCAGCGGCTGATGGAAAAATAGGTCATCTCCGGCACAGTGTCCTGTAGGGGCATGAGGAGCAGCGCTGCCTGAAGGTTGTCTTTGTAAAGTCCTCACTGTCAGAAAAGATCCTTTGCAGAGTCAGGTCAAGCTCCTGCGTGAAAGCTTTCATAAAAGCATCCCATTCACCGCGCAGTGCGTCTGTACCTTCAAGGCCCGGGGCAGATGCATACGGTGTGAATCCGTCCGACTTCAGCTGCTGTATCCAGTATATGGCAGGCAAAACGATCCGTCCGGGATGGTTTCTCTCCACCATTAAACAGTAGAGCAGAGCCTGAAGCACTGCATCATTGCGTTTCTCCTTCACCTCGTCAAAAAGCCCTTCAGCCGTGACAGCCTCCCGCTTCGGGGAACCTGTCTTGTAATCGACCACCCTTATAACACCTCCGGTCATGTCAACCCTGTCGGCCCTGCCTCCAAGGCGCACAATCACTTCACCTTTCCCCGTGGTCACGGTGCGGACGGAGGTGAAGTCGTCCTCGAGGTGAAGCAGGGTCAGGTCGGGATTTCTACCGTCATATTCCAGCAGTTCAATTGCATACCGTTCAAGAACGTCGACGATTATAACCCCTTTTCCCGAAAACAGCGTCTCCCTGTCCCAGTGCATTTCATCCGTTGCAGCACCGATCACAGTCTCCCTGATGGTGTCACGTTCGGTTGCCAGCCTGGCGACAGAGGCTCCGGTATCCTGTGAATTCCGCAGGGGTTCGTAGAGACGGCGCAGTGTCTCATGCATTATATTTCCAAACCTGCGCTGGTCGATCTCCTTCTCCAGTATCTCCTCCTCGGGCATGCCGCAGACGTACCTGAAATAGAATCTCATCCTGCAGTTTATCCAGGTGTTCACCGCGCTCGGCGACAAGGACTTGCCTGCCCCGCCATCACCGGAGTAGAGGTTCAGAAGGGTCCTGTTATGCTCCGGTTGCCGAGGCAGCGATTCAGACATCATCCTGCTCCTCCCCACCCTGATATGCACTGACCTCTGTCGCGGAGCAAAGAGAGGGCTGTAGCTCATTCTGACGAGGTAGCGGCTCATCTCCCCGCTGCTGAGTCCCTGTGCCGTGGAGTTGTACATGAACCATCCCCTGGCAGGCTTGCGCAGAAGCCTGAAGAAGTAGTATGAGTAGATCGATTCGTGCTCGTTAACGGTCGGCAGGCCGAATGCCCGGCGGATATTATACGGGATGTACGAATTGTCCCACGATGCACCCGGGAAGATACCCTCATTGAGGGAAAGGACTATGATATTCCTGAATTCCAGCGCCCTTGTTTCGAGGACACCCATAATCTGTATCCCCCTGAGAGGTTCTCCCGAGAATGGGACAATCATTTTTCTGAAGATCCTGTCAAGCAGCCTTATACATGTTTCAGGTTTCAGCTCAAGGTTATGACTGCTGATCAGGTTCGCAAGGCGAACGGTACTGTTCATTGCAATCCTGAGGTACTCACGGTCGACACTAAGCGTGGCACCATCTCTCTCCGCAGAGAACGTAGCCTCCTCGAGAAGCTCCATTACCTCAGCCAGGTGTCCTGGTATTTCTGAACCTGTTGACGGCACCGAAAAGAGCTTTTTCAGACTGAAACGTTCGGAGAGCATCGATGCACTGACCCTGATCATGTTGCCCCTGATGATCTCCCTTACCACCGTGTCTCCTTCTCCGCCGGCGAGAAGTCTGAAATACTGATGCCTGAGCAGTGCCATTACATCATCACTGCGGAAACTTACGATTCCGTTGCTCTCCCTGGCTGATCTGATCAGGGCAAGCAACTGCTTCAGGAAGGAGTACAGTGATGTCAGCCGGAAAGGGTGTCCCATTGTAACATTCACATCCTGCACCGATGCCGGCAGTGAGCCCAGTACAGGCATGAGCAGCTTCTCATCTGCGAGGATGACTGCAGTGGATGTCAGGTCCTCATCGTCAGTAATATTTTCCTTTTCAAGCAGTTGTGCAACCATCCGCGCCTGTGCGGTATCTGACGGGGTATCAATTATCTGCCAGTCACCGCGGGGCGGTTCATGCTTCCCGCCGTCGGCAAGGCCGATTGCATTCCCGAATATCCGTCTGTTCTCACTGATAAACAGAGAGGCCTTGTGATCCGGGTCATCCATGAAGAAGTGGTCATCATCCCAATAGAAGTCAGCCACTCCCTGCTGCCTGAGATATCTGAAAAGAATCTTCTCACAGTTGTTGAGGGCATTCAGCCCGACAATATGCCAACGTCTCCCTTCAGGCAGCATGAGCCGCCCGGCTGCGGCCTTCTCCGCCAC
Source organism: Bacteroidales bacterium (assembly GCA_034002785.1). Classification (GTDB taxonomy): domain Bacteria; phylum Bacteroidota; class Bacteroidia; order Bacteroidales; family VadinHA17; genus SR-FBR-E99. The sequence goes on along the minus strand of JAVEZX010000004.1, from coordinate 30,360 downwards.
CTCCCGGCACAGCATGCCGTCACCGGCCATGCCGCGAGCCAGCATTGACTCCCTGAAGGCGTTGTAGAGAGGTCCCAGCTTCTGCCATACAGTGCGGAATTTTGTGCGGGCATCACTGTCTGCTGATGCAGGGTTAAACGATTTCCAGAAACCCCTTATAATCTCAACCTGTTCATCGGTAAGCCCGCCAAAGGCTGCATCGATCTCCTTCAGGTCCGAGATATTGCTGTACAGCTTACCCGCATCGGCCATATAAAGATCGATATCATTGAAGTCATTGATAATCACCTCGCCCCATGACCAGAAATCGTCGAAACTCATATCCTCCCCGAACAGTCTCCGCCAGACATTGTAGAGCCCGAATATCTGAGTGTCTGCGTCTGCCGGGACAAGATCTGTGAATGATCTGAACAACTCACTGACAGTCAACATAGTGGGTGACCAGACGGGTTTATCTCCCAGTCTTGCCAGTGAGCGGGTGAGCCAGAGGCCGGCCCTCCTGCTGGGCAGTACCACCGTCTGCTTTTCCATCTCGTCACCGTGCTGCTCACGGAGTCTGTATGCCACTCTTTCCAGGAAATCCATCTTCAGCGTTTTGTACAGAGTCTCCCCTGCCATGTGTCTCTTTCCCCCAGTCTCTGCTCAAAGAGTCTGAATATTTCATTGCTCCGCATGTGCCAGTCGCGCGGGTCATCCAGCAGGCGCGGCGGTGCCTCACCGCTGATACGGTCAATCATTATTCCCGGTGACAGTCTCTCTGTAAATGAGATCACCAGGTCAAGGTACTCATCGAGGGAGAAGAGTTCAAATGCATCGGGATTTATTTTGTATTCTTCGGCCATGGCAGTACCCCTGATCAGCTGAAGCTGCCTTATTTTTATGGATGTAAGCGGCAGGGAAGATATGATTTCAGCACTCTCTTCCAGCATGTTACGCGTCTCTCCCGGAAGGCCGAATATCAGATGAGCGCCCACATTCAGGCCGCGTGCCGCAGTCTCACGGACAGCTTTCTCTGCCGAGGCATAATCATGTCCCCTGTTTATCCTCTTCAATATATCGTCATGTACTGATTCGATGCCGTATTCGATCATGATGAAGTAGTCGCGTGCCATCACAGCCAGCCTGTCAAGCAGGTCTGTGCTGACGCAGTCGGGTCGGGTGCCAATGACTATTCCCGTCACCGAAGGGTGGTTGAGTGCCTGGCCATAGAGGCCGATAAGTTTCTCCGTACCGGCATAGGTGTTTGTATAGGCCTGGAAATATGCAATATACTGATCAGCCCGGCGGTATCTGTGCCGGTGGAAGGCGATGCCCTGTTCAATCTGTTCGGTGACGCTTTTCTCAGGTGTGCAGTATGCAGGGATGAATGCCTCGTTGTTGCAGTAGGTGCATCCCCCGGTGCCCAGGGTGCCGTCACGGTTGGGGCAGGTGAAGCCTGCGTTGATGCTCACCTTCTGCACCCTGCCCCCGAACAGCCTGGCAAACCAGTCGGCATAGGAATTGAATCGACGGGTTGTCCCCCAATCATATGTTACAGGAGCGGTCATGCCTCTTCTATTATATTTTTTTCAACGTACCAGAGCCATGATCTTACGCCGGCATAACCCATCCTTGCAAGTATCTCGCGGTAGGCGGCTGCCTGCTGACGGTGTCGTGGCGACGGCTCCCCGAATTTATAGTCGACTATTGTTACCTGTCCGTCGCGTATCATTACCCTGTCCGGGCGGCGGGCGGCGCCCGAGGGCAGAATCACGGAGGCCTCTGTCATGACTGTTGCGTTGCCGTTGAACCATGGGCGGACGGTGTCAGAGGAGAGAAGTTCGTGCAGGTGAGTGACTGTTGCATTACGTCTGTCTGCAGGAAGGAGGCCTCCGGCACAGGCACGCTCCACGGCCGGTTCAATATCGGCAGTTGTAATTATGCGGCTGAGGAGATCATGCATCATGATGCCGTATGCCCGGCCGCCGGGTTCGCCGAGTTTCAGTTCATCCTGCGGGAGGGCGCCGCCCGTTCTCAGCCTGAGGGCAGCTCGCGGCTCGCTGACTGTATAGCGGTTCATCTCAAGTGGTTGTTCATGCTCTTCACGCACCACAGGAGGTAGCTCGCCGCACGCAACTACAGTCATGGAGTCCGTCTCCCTCCTTGTGAAATTCGCCGGCAGTTTCGCAAGAGCCTGGTTGAGGAGGGCGCCGGAGTTGGCGCCACTGCCCGTGGTACCCTGCACCTCCGGAGACATAATGAAGAGTGCATCCACGGCCCTGGTAAAAGCCACGTAGAGCAGGTTGATACCGTCTAGCCAGTCGGACACCTTCTCCATCCTGGCCTGGACGGCAAAGAGAGATTCATCCAGCTTGCTGCTCATCTCAGGCAGGACAACAGGCATGGGGGCAAACGGGGGTGGCACATCGGTTACCCACAACAGTTGCCTGTTGAAGCCGGACTTTGTAAAATCCCACGCCGCAAAGGGGACTATCACCACCCGGCTCTGCAGCCCCTTGGCCCTGTGTATTGTCATCACCCGCATCGCCTCCTGCCTGTCGGACTGATTGAGTGTGCTGGTGCATCCGTCATCATCCCACCACCGGACAAAGGCGGAGATATCGGAGCTGTGTCTTCCTGACCATGTCAGCACTGCATCCTGGAAGGAGCTTATATATGCTATGTTCTCGCTGTTTTCGCCAAGGCCGAAGAAGCGTATAATGTTCTCGGTTGCACTGAAGAGTGAGCTGTTGCGGTATGACTCCAGCATCTGTTCCCAGCCTTGAGGGAGGGTTGCTTCGGTGCGGACCGGGGTATCCGCAGTCATTGACTCTGCCTGTGGCACGGGGGCGTCACCGCTGTAGAGCAGACGCTCGTCGCCTCCGGTGGCAAGGATATATGAGCGCACCATCTGGCTTCTGTTGATGCGGCTTGCAGGATCAGTGAGATACCTCAGGCAGGAAATTATGAGGGTGACGGCGGGATTGCGCTCAAGCAGCAGTGACTCGCCGGAGGTGATCTCATAATTGAAATGCTCACGCTGTTCAGGTGTACATGTTGCACTGTACTCCAGTATCCGGCTGATAATCTGCTTTCCCTCCTCATTTGTGCGGCACAGAAAAAGTATCTCATCAGCTCCGTAACCGTGATCCTGAATCTGCTCAATCACCGCGGGAAGATCATTCAGAACCCTCTCCTTCCATCCCTCATCCTCACTTTTGGGGTAAAGGGTTACACGCACCAGTCCCCCCTTCTTACCCTCGGTACCCTCCTGCCCTGAATCCGAGTAGACATCTCCCAGCTTCAGCATATCAAAATTCAGCTTCTCATCGCAGAGCGAAGGGATTGACTCCCGGCCAAAGATGCTGTTGTTAAAGGCGATTATATTCCCGCGGCTGCGGTAGTTTGTACTCAGATGTACCGGTCTCACCGACTCCTGTCCAAAGGCTGCGGCCGCCTCGCTGTGAATGATGCGCCAGTCGCTGTTGCGCCATCTGTAGATCGACTGCTTGACATCGCCAACAACGAGGTTGTCCTTGCCTCGCGACAGTGTCTCGGCAATCAGTGGCCTGAAGTTGTTCCACTGAATGCGTGAGGTATCCTGGAATTCGTCAATTATAAAATGGTCATATGCCGCCCCGATCTTCTCGTAAATAAAGGGTGTATCATCATCAGCAATAAGCCTGCTTATAAGTTCTCCCGCATCAGAGAGGAGGAAGATGTTCTGCTCGTTCGCCTGTTCCCTTACCCTTTCGCTGATGGCTCCCAGGATGCCAATCACGTGTATTGTCCTCATCTGTGCAAGGGCTGAGACGTAAAGGCCGTACTCCCGGTCAAACCATTCCGTGATGGCAGTCACCCGCTCGCCCAGTCCCCTGCTCATCGCCACGGAGAATGCCGTTACAATTTCCTTGCCGGCGGAGGCTGCGAGGTATTTTCCCTCTGCGGCAGCCTTCATCCAGGTTGCACCAGGCTTTCGGACATCGCCCTGCGAGTATTTTCTAAGCGTCTCGCCAACGCCGCCCTTTGTTTTTGACAGGAAGTCTTCCGGGGTAAGTCCGCACTCAGAGTAAATGGTTACCGCCTCACCGGCCATCCTTTTCAGTTCATTTTCAAACCGTTGTCTGATTGCATGAACTGTTGAGGCGTAATTGGCCATGATTGTGTAATCGCTGATTTTCTTCCGGTCTTCAGTGCTGAGCTGTCTGAAATTTTCCCTGAATACCTGGTCTGCCACATGGAGTATCTCGCGCCTGATGTCCCATCCCTTGCTTTCATCGAGGCGTGAAGCCACATATGACGAGATCCAGCCCCGCAGTTTGCCGTCAGTTGCCACTTGTGACAGGAGGCTGTCCACGGCGTCAGACAGTAGTGTCTGGTGCTCAAGCTCTATCTCGTACCCTGCCGGAATGTCTATTTCGCGTGCGAAGGCCCTGATAACCCGCTGGAAGAATGAGTCAATTGTTCCTACTGTGAAGCGGGAGTAGTCCTGAAGGATATTGCCGAGTGCCACGGGGGCATTTTTTTTGACAGTCAGAAGGGCTGCCTGCCTGTCAGGCCATACTTCGGGAAAGAACCGGCAGAGATATTCAGTGAACTCCCCTCTCTCATCATCACCCTTTTCTCCATTCAGGCCAAGAAGGTGCAATCGCTTCAGAATGCGGCTCTTCATCTCAGCCGCGGCGGCATTTGTAAAGGTGACGGCAAGTATGCGCCGGTAAGCTCCAGGGTCATGAAGAATCCGTGAGAGGTAGAAGGCAGTAAGGGCATGGGTCTTGCCTGACCCTGCCGATGCACTGTATTTCAACAACTTACCCGCTGTATTCATCTTTTGAAAATTAATAAAAAAAAGTACCATCACACTGAAGGTGCACGAAGTAGTTTTCAACATATTGAGTTAAAGACTTACCTTTGCACCGTGAAAAAGAAGGTTGTTGTCGGATTGTCAGGCGGGGTTGACTCCAGTGTGGCTGCGTGGCTGCTGAAGGAACAGGGCTACGAAGTGGAGGGTCTCTTCATGGTCAACTGGCATGACAGCCGTGGTTTGCTGAAGGGCGACTGTCCGTATGATGAAGACATAACCTTTGCAGAGATGGTGGCCCGGAAGCTTGGAATAAGGCTGCGTACGGTTGATCTGAGCGGAGAGTACCGCACAAGAGTGGTTGATTACATGTTCAGTGAATATGCTGCGGGACGCACTCCAAATCCGGATGTGCTGTGCAACCGTGAGATCAAATTCGATTCATTCGTGCGTGAGGCGCAGAAACATGGTGCGGAGTATGTGGCAACAGGGCATTACTGCCGCAATGAGGAGGCAATTACAGCCGGTGGAAGGGTCAACAGGCTGCTTGCCGGTGTTGACCACAACAAGGATCAGAGTTATTTTCTCTGCCAGGTGAGCCAGGAGCAGCTGGACAATGTGCTTTTTCCTGTCGGAGCGCTCACAAAGCCGGAAGTACGGAAGATCGCAACTGACCTGGGTCTTGCCACAGCAGTAAGGAAGGATTCGCAGGGTATTTGCTTTGTGGGTAAGGTTGACCTTCCTGTATTTCTGCAGCAGAAGCTCGAGGCCCGCAAGGGAAGGGTGATCTATGTACCTGCGGACAAAGGGTTTAAAAGATGGCCGGAAGGTCTGCCGGCGGAGAGCGTTACGGATGAGGAACTGGCGCTGATGGCAAAGCCTCACAGTCTGAATCCCGGTGACGGTATTACAGCAGGGGTTCACACAGGTGCTCACTTTTATACGGTTGGCCAGCGCAAGGGTTTAAACCTGGGGGGATATAAGGAGCCGCTGTTTGTAATAGGAACCGACACCACTGCTAACCTGGTGTATGTGGGTGAAGGACAGATGCATCCCGGCCTCTACAGGAAGGGATTGTTTATCCGGTCCGGGGATGTGCACTGGATCAGGAATGACCTTGCCCTCAATGCCGGTGAGAGCCGCGATCAGATGGTACGGATACGTTACCGGCAGCCGCTGCAGAATGCACGAATTTTTTACCGCAACAGCGGTTATTACATTATCTTTGAAAAGGATCAGAGGGGAATTACGCCAGGGCAGTTTGCCGCCTGGTATGATGGTGATGAATTGCTGGGATCAGGAGCAATAGCTGATTGAACCAGGTTTCTGAAAACATACTGGAACAATAATTGTTATAATACCGCAGTTATTCGTAGTTGTTAAACAAAATTCAAGTACCATGAAAAAACTGATCCTTTCCTTTCTGTTTGTTGCTTTCGCGTTTACAATGAACGCACAGAGCAATGTAATCAAAACCAATCCTCTAGGTCTTGCCTTCGGGAACTTCAATGCCACCTATGAGAGAGTATTCGGCACCAGCTCTTCCCTTCTTGTCAGGGGACAGTACATGTACAAGCTACTTGGAATAGATGTCAGTCTTGCCGGTGCAGGCCTGGGCTACAGGTACTATTTTACACATGCAAAGAAACCTGTTCCCGGTGGTTTTTACATTAACCCGCAGGTAGCGTTTTCATTTGGAAAAGTAAATGATGACACTGAAGGCAACTATAGTGCAAGCACAGTTGGTTTCGGCGCCGAGCTGGGTTACCAGTGGGTCTGGGAAAGTGGTTTTGTCCTTGACCTGGGTATCGGGCCAATGTATACAATTGCCAAAGGAGGGGACAGTGAGAGCAGTATTGACGGGATAATGCCAAGCGCCACACTGGCTATTGGCTACGCGTTCTAAGACTGAACACAATAGAGAATATAAGGCAGGCGGAGAGATCCGCCTGTTTTTTTTATTAGGCAATAGGCAATTGGCAATAGGCAGTAGTGAAATCAGTGCCACTCAGGTTGATCCTAAGCATATCATTGTCAACAATATTGCCTATTGCATAATACCTACTGCCTGCCTAAGAGAGTCTGTCGCGATAGTCAGTATAACCGAACTCCCTGACAAGCCGGAACTTCTGATCTGCAGTCCATATACCGATATGCGGATGAGGCACCCCGTTGAATGTTGTGGTCTTGACCATTGTGTAGTGGATCATGTCCCAGAAGACAACCGTGTCACCAACCTCAAGCTCGCGGTGGAACGACCAGTCGCCCATGAAATCGCCCGAGAGACATGAGTTACCACCCATCCTGTAGGTGGGTTTGCCAGGCACCGGGTCAAAGGCCCCCATTATTACCGGTTTATAGGGCATCTCGAGACAGTCAGGCATGTGTGCCGTGAAAGAGACATCGAGAATTGCGGTTTTTATCCCGTCACGGACGATTATATCCTCCACGGTGGCAACCAGTTCGCCGGTCTCCCAGGCAAAGGCGCTGCCGGGTTCAAGGATGAGATGAATATTGTATTTCTCTTTGAACCGCTTCAGCAGCCCAATAAGGTGAGCGGTATCATAACCGCGGCGTGTCATGAGGTGTCCGCCCCCCATATTCAGCCATTTAAGTCTGGGCAGCAGGTGTCCGAACTTTTCCTCAACCACTGCAAGCACCTTCTCCAGGGTATAGGAATCCGACTCGAACAGGACGTGAAAATGGAGTCCCTCCACTCCTTCCGGCAATCCGTCGGCCAGCTCAGCAGCGGTGACGCCCAGGCGTGAACCCGGGGAGCAGGGGTTATAGATGCCGTGGGCCACCTCGGAGTACTCCGGGTTAATGCGCAGTCCCGGCGAGATATGCTTTCCCTCTCGTTGAAGCACAGGGGCAAATTTCCTGTACTGTGCCAGTGAGTTGAAAGTTACGTGAGAGCTGTATCGCATTATAGTACCGAATTCTTCCCTGCGGAAGGCTGGTGCATATGTATGTGCCGGCACACCCATTTCTTCATAGCAAAGCCTGGCCTCGTGAATTGAGCTGGCGGCTGCTCCTGAAACATATTCACGCACCACAGGGAAAACCGACCACATCGCGAAACCCTTGAATGCAAGGATAATCTCTGCACCTGAGGCCTGTGCGACATCCCTGATCAGGCCAAGGTTCCGCCTAAGCCTCTCCTCGTCAATCACATAGCACGGAGAGGGGACTTTGTGGTAATCAATCATATCAGAGCTCGAGGTCTATATCAAACTTCTCATGCCAGGGCAGGCCGAGGCGGGCCAGTTCGGTGAGGAACGGATCGGGATCAAACTGTTCAACGTTCCAAACACCTGGTTTCTTCCAGAGGCCCTTCATGTACATCATGGCACCGGTTGCAGCAGGCACTCCGGTTGTGTAGCTCACCGCCTGGGTACCGGTCTCGCGGTAGGCCTCCTCATGGTTGCAGTTGTTCCAGATGTAGTATGTACGCTCCCTGCCCTCTTTGTCCATGCCTTTTATGCGACATCCTATCGAGGTCCATCCCTTGTAGTTCTCGCCCAGGTCGCCGGGATTTGGGAGCACCTCTTTCAGAAACTGAATGGGTATTATTTCAACACCGTTGTACATCACCGGGTCAATGCGGGCCATACCAATATTCTGTATGACGCGCAGGTGAGTAAGATATTCCTGACCGAAGGTCATCCAGAAGCGTGCCCTCCTGATTGAGGGGAAGTTTTTCACAAGTGATTCGAGCTCCTCATGATAGATCAGGTATGACTCCTTCGCTCCTATACCCGGGTATGTCAGAGGCTTGTGAATCTCATGAGGCTCGGTGTAAACCCACTGACCGTTATCCCAGTATTTGCCCTTTTGCGTCACCTCGCGGATATTGATCTCCGGGTTGAAGTTGGTGGCAAAAGGTTTACCGTGGTCTCCTGCATTGCAGTCAACGATATCGAGGTACTGTATCTCGCTGAAGTGGTGCTTCGCGGCGTGAGCCGTGAATACACCCGTGACGCCGGGATCGAATCCGCAGCCGAGGATAGCTGTCAGTCCTGCTTCGCGAAAGCGGTCATGATAGGCCCACTGCCAGGAGTACTCGTATTTTGCCTCTTCGGGTGGCTCATAGTTGGCAGTGTCAAGGTAGGCTACACCTGTTGCAAGGCATGCATCCATTATGTTGAGATCCTGGTAAGGCAGTGCGAGATTGACCACCAGGTCAGGCCCGAAGGAGCGGATAAGTTCAGTCATCTCCTGGACATTGTCTGCATCCACCCGTGCGGTCTGAATCCTGTTGCCTCCGATCCTTTCAGCTATTGCGTCGCATTTTGATTTGGTGCGGCTTGCAAGCAATATGCTGTCAAACACATCAGACATCCCGGCCATTTTGGTCACTGCAACGGTGCCGACGCCACCGGCGCCTACAACAAGTACCTTTCCCATCACGTTATATTTAGGTTCTGTGCAAAGGTAATTTTTTTGGACATTTTTTGCGGCCCTGAGAGGCCGTTAGTATAAAAGTTATATTTTTGCACTCGTATCAATAGAGTTGTCTTTTATGGACGATTATCACGCGAGCCGTTTTATTAATTTAGTTCTGCCGGGGTAGACTGAAAAGGTACCTCTGTGGAACACAAAAGAGGAGGTACTAGAATGATTACTTACTGGCAGATGATTCCGAACGGTCTCCTACCGTTGAACTCATTTGAAAAAGGTTGCATTGTAAACGTCACTGATCCCACCCCTTCAGAGCTTGGGATCCTGAAAACCACCCTGAAAGTTCCTGAGGACTTTCTTGCTGACATTCTTGACGTTGACGAGCGATCTCGCATGGAGGTTGAGGATGATACGCTGCTGATGATCTACCGTATCCCATACCAGAACCAGTCGAATGGGTTTCCCTTTACAACAATTCCCCTCGGACTCGTGCTTGACAAGAACAGCCTTGTTATCATCTGTCACAGGAACAACGAGGTGCTGGACGATTTTTTCAGTCGCAGCGGCAAGGGTATAACAATTGAGACGAAGATCGATCTGATTCTCCATCTATTCCTGAGAACCACTATGTTCTATCACCGTTACCTGAAGCAGATCAACAACCAGACGGCGATGATCGAGCAGGACCTTGAGAAGTCGACCCGCAACCAGGAGCTTCACCGGCTGCTGAAGATGGAGAAGTGTCTTGTGTACTTCACCACTTCGCTCCGCTCGAATGAGATGATGATGCTCAAGCTGAAGAATTCGAAATGGATCCGTGACTATGAGTTCTCGTCCGACCTGCTTGAGGAGGCCACAATCGAGAACCGTCAGGCAATTGAGATGGCAAAGATTTACAGTGATATACAGAGTGGTATGATGGACGCCTTCGCTTCAGTGATATCGAATAACCTGAGCATTGTAATGAAATCCCTGACAATCATTACTATAATCCTCATGGTACCGACACTTGTCGCGAGCTTTTACGGCATGAATGTACCTAATATGCTTGAAGACAACGCATTAGCCTTCTGGCTGATCCTGGGCGGGTCACTTTTGCTTTCATTTCTCGGGGTATTGCTTCTCAGGAGAATGAAGTGGATGTAACAGCTCAGTCTGAGAGTCTGAGGGCCCCGACACTTCGTGTACGGGGTTTCGACCCTAGGGGTCTCAATCTGAGAGTCTGAAAGTCCTATAGTCTGGCGGTCTGGCTGCTCGCTAAAAATGCCCCCCGGGCATTTTATATACGCTCGCCCCTTTACTTTCCGAGATGAGCCCTGATCTTTTCAAGGTTTCGGGGTGTGCCGCAGTCGAACCAGTAGCCGTAGTCATGCAGGCAGGTCATGATTGAGTGATTTTTGGCCAGCATCAGATAGAGTGATGTAAGGGAGTAGATCCCTTCTGTCATCAGGTCAAAGATTGCCGGTGAAAGTACCTGAATGCCGGAAAAGCCCACTTCTTCAAGCTTTCTGCTGTTCTCCACTGTTATGATCTCCTCTTTTGTGGCGTTGTTGCGCCATCCGCGAAGACGACCTGCAGAATCCACCAGGAGCATCCTGTTGCCGGCTCTGTGTCTTACTGCAAGAGTAGCCAGGGCCCCTGATTCCACGTGCTGTCGGTACATCGCAGGAAGATCAAGGTCAGTGAATTCATCGACATTATGAGCGAGGAAAGGTTCACTGCCGAAGAATTCCCTTGCCCTGTACAGCCCTCCGGCCGTATCAAGCAGCTCATCCCTCTCATCAGAGACCGTTATGACATAACCCCGGCTCCTGAGCCTGTCAATCTCCTCAAGCATCTGCTCCGGGTGATGGTGGATATTTACCAGCAGGTCGTTAAATCCTGCTATGGCAAGCTTTTCTGCCGTCAGTTCAAGCATGGTCCTGCCGTTGATGTCAGCCAGCGCCTTGGGTTTTGTCAGGGTTAGCTCGCCAAGCCTTGTTCCAAGGCCTGCGGCAAAGATCATCGCCTTCATGCTGTCAGTGAAGTATGTTTAACTGTGACCTCAACGCCAGGCATGGATGAGAGCATTGATGCCACCCTCTCCCCGCACCATACGGAACGGTGGTGACCGCCCACGCAGCCAAAGGCAACATGAATAGCGAGAATTCCCTTCCGCCTCATCATGGGCAGTGAGTTACGGACGATGTTGGTGCAGTCGCCTGCAAAAGCCACTGCCTCATCATCATTGTTGAAGAACTCGATTACTTCAGGATCGAGCCCGGTGAGTTCGCTCAGTTCAGCCACGGTGACAGGATTGCGCAGTCCCCGGCAGTCGAATACAAATCCGCTGCCGTTATCATAGCTGATAGTCCTTCCCTTAACATAGGAGAAGCTCTCAATATTCACCGTAACGAGGTCCTGGTAATGTTCCAGGATCCGGTATTTGCGCTGCAGCGGAACAGCCAGCGAGGCTTTTTTCAACTCAGGCAGGTCAATCCTGAGGGCATCACTCTCAAGCAGTTCGTTCATCAGTTCTACTGCCGGAACAATACTCTCGTTAAAGGTGGGTTTGTTCTCATGCAGACCTCTGAACCCGAATGCGCCGAGGGCCTGCATAAGCCTTATCAGGGTGAAGGCCCCCTGGTACATCTCAATAGACTCACGGCTCCTGCCGGTTGCAGCTGCGAAGAGCTCAAGGTGGCGGTCAATAGTTATCTCCCTGATCTTCTGAGGGATGAATGCCTTGGCATCATAGACAAGCGAAGCGATATCATACTGCGGTGCGCCAAGTCGGCCCCCCTGGTAATCAATATACCACGGCTTGCCGTCACGGATCATGATGTTGGCTGTCTGGAAATCGCGGAAGAGGAAAAACTCCTGTCCGGCATCAAGAAGGTACCTTGTCAGTATTTCAAAATCGCGCTCCAGCCTGGTCTCGTTGAAAGGTGCTCCGATAAGCTTCAGGAACATGTACTTATAGTAGTTCATGTCCCATACTATACTCTGACGGTCAAAGCTGCGGTGCGGGTAGCAGAGCGACAGGTCGAGTCCCCTGATGCCCTCAGTCTGAATCCTTACCAGATCAGCGGCAATAGTCAGGAAGAGGTTTTCCGTCTCTTCGTTAAAGCGTTCCTCATCAGAACGCCGCGCCAGCCAGGTAAAGAGGTTTACATCACCCAGGTCCTCCAAAAAGTAGATTCGCTCATCGGGATAATAGACATAAATCTCCGGAACAGGAAGGCTTTTCGATCTGAAGTGGTTGGAGAAACCCACAAAGGCTTCGTTCTCCTCACGGCTGGGGTTGTAGGCACCGATAACCTGATCCTCGCGGCACATGAGCCGGAAATAGACCCTGTCTGAACCTGACTGCGGAAGGCGGGTGATTATATCAGGCGGCGAGCCTTTCCAGCGCTCGAAAGCTTTTTCTACCTGTGTTCTTATATCCATCTTAAAGCCGTATTATTATCTTTTTTCGGTACAGTATATAACCCAGTGCCCAGATGACAGTGACGAGCAATATCGGGAAGAGGAGGCTTGCCAGCTTCTGTTCCTGAAAAAGAGGGCTGCAGACATGGGTAAATATCCAGTTATAAAGAGAGACCTCCCCTACCTTGATAATAAGCAGGGTCTTCGTGAGCATTCCGGCAAGCACGTATGTGAACAGGGCATTTGTCCCGAAGGTATTGAAGAAGCCGGTCCAACCCCTCAGATTCCAGATGTCCACTATTGTGAAAAGCAGTGCCAGTATCACCATCCCGATACCCCCGGCGTACAGAACATAGGAGCTGGTCCAGATGGGTTTGTTGATCGGGAAATATTCGCCCCAGAGCAGTCCGGCACCAATCAGCAGCACTCCGACAAATGAGAGCCATCCCACTGTCTTCCAGGAGTTACCTTTACCGGTAATCAGACCACCGGTCATAAATCCAAGCAGCACAGTAGCCGTCGCCGGCAGTGTACTGAGCAGTCCTTCGGGGTCAAACGGGATACCGAATCCCTTGTAGAGATGGTTTTCGCCAAACACAGCCAGGTCAACAGTGCGGACATAGTTGCCTTCCAGGGAGTATGGGTCACTGCCGCCCATAAAGTACATGAGGGCCCAGTAGCCAAAGAGTAAGACGGCAGTGGCAACCCAGATGTAATTCTTTTTGATCAGGAGTACCAGTATTGCGCCCAGGCCCCAGGCCAGTGCAATTCTCTGCAACACGCCCATTATGCGAAGCGTATCATAGTCACGGGCAAAGCGGGGAAAAATGTTCAGAAACAGACCGACTGCAAATATGAGGGCTACACGCCTGATTATACGAAACAGTGCCGGACCCGAAAATTCAAAGTTGAATTTACGCAGGGAGTACCACATTGCCACCCCGGAGATAAAGAGAAATGAGGGGAAGACAAGGTCAGTCGGGGTGCAGCCATGCCACGAGGCATGTCTCAGTGGAGCATATACATGGCTCCACGTGCCGGGGGTGTTTACGATGATCATGAAAACCACAGTCATACCCCTGAATACATCGAGGGACATAAGCCGTGCCGACTTGCCGGCGCTCTTTCCGGAACTCTTGGATGGTGTCATATCGGTTGTTTTGGTCGGGTAAAAATAACAAAATGATACCAATCAACCGGGGAAAAGAATGACAAAGAAAAGTACTATTTTTGATTCAATTCAAAATCAGTCCATCAAATGAGAAAGAGCTTCCTGACCCTGACTTCTGCTGTTGCTGTATTACTACTGACCCTCTCCGGAGTACGCCCCGCTGAAAACAACCTCCCATGGAAGAAGTTTGCCGGGGATCAGAAGGTTGACAGCATTCTCAGCACGATGACTGTCAGGGAGATGATTGCACAGCTGATATGGATTCCGGCATGGGCTGACAAAAAGGGCGGCAACTACAGGCAGGTAGAAGACCTGGTTACGAAGTACGGCATCGGAGGCGTTATCTTCTTCGAGGGATCCCGTGATCTGCAGGTTGACTTCACTGAACGTCTAAGCCGGGTATCAAGAATTCCGCTTATAATTGCGCAGGATGCCGAATGGGGAACCGGTATGAGGCTTCGCGAAGTGGAGGACTTTCCCTACCAGATGACTATGGGAGCCGTACAGAATGACTCCCTGATATATAAGATGGGTGCTGCCGTTGCATGGCAGTGCCGTGACATAGGTGTAAACCTGAACCTGGCGCCTGTTGCAGATGTGAACAACAACCCCCTGAATCCGGTAATCAACTACCGCTCGTTCGGTGAGAATCCTGAGCAGGTTGCCGAAAAGGCCGCCATGTACATGAAAGGGCTGCAGGATAACGGTATTATCGCCTGCGCGAAGCATTTTCCGGGCCACGGCGACACTGACACCGATTCACACACCGGTCTTCCCGTCATAAGGGGTGATCGCGACCGTTTCGATCAGGTGGAACTTGTTCCCTTCAGGCGGCTTGTCGATGAAGGCGTCGGGGCAGTAATGACGGCACATATAACCGTTCCGGGACTCGATAAGTCAGGTATCCCGGCAACATTTTCCCACAAGGTGGTGAGCGGACTCCTCCGTGAAGAGGCTCACTTCAGGGGACTGATCCTCACCGATGCTATGAACATGGCCGGCGCCACCATGACCTTCCCCTCAGGTGTAGCTGATGCAGAGGCCTTAAAGGCAGGAAATGACATAATAGAATATTCCACCGACCCGGTCCGCGCCATAGATGAGATAGCCAGAAGGGTTGAAAAGGGAGAGATTGCTGTCAGCGAGGTTAAAGAGAGATGCCGCAAACTACTGGAAGCCAAGATGTGGCTTGAAAGTCAGAGATCCGTGCATGGTGAAGCTCTCATTGCCTGTAACGACTCTGCGGTAGCTGCCGGAACAGTGATGCCTGCTCCTGAGACTGTCCCGTCACTGGCTGATGGGAATATACCGGCTCCTGCACACGCCGGTATTCCCGGAGCTGAACACCCGGCACTGATCCGTGATCTATATGCCGGCGCCATGACCCTGCTCGAAAACAACAATAACCTGCTGCCCATCGGCAGAACAGATCAGATGCGAATTGCCACTGTATCTGTTAACAGACTCGCGATGACCGAGTTTCAGAAGATGACGGACAGGTACACAAATGCGGATCACTTTTTTATCGATCCTTCCAACGAGCAGGGAGCACAGTTCGTTCTGTCGAAACTCAGCGATTATGATGTAGTCATAGCAGGATTCTGCGCCCTGGAACAAAAGCCTGCAGGGCTCTATGGTGTGACTACTGCACTTAACCGGGTTTTCAGCCGGATAGCTTCCCTTGACCGGTCTGCCATTATCTGGTTCGGCAATCCATATGGCATTGCCCGCCTTGATATGACAGCAAAGCCCTCCGCGCTGCTGGTTGCCTACCAGGACAACAGTTACACGCAACAGGTAGCTGTACAGGTTCTCTTTGGCGCTATTGGCGCTGCCGGAAGACTGCCTGTAACGATCAATGAGACCTATCCGGCCGGGACAGGTATCAAGACTGCCGGAAACATCAGGTTACAGTTCGGCTTTCCGGAGAACGCCGGGCTATCGACGGTACGGCTGATCAGCAGGATCGACTCGATAGTCCAGGAAGGGCTTGACTCTCTCGCCTACCCCGGCTGTCATGTGCTCATCGCCCGCAAGGGAGTTGTGGTGTTGAACAAATGTTACGGCTTTCATCTCTTTGACAGCACCGAGGCGGTCAGCGAATATGACCTGTGGGACCTCGCTTCAGTAACCAAGGTCTCTGCAGCCACCCCGTCACTGATGCTGCTCACAGACCGGGGTCTGTTTGATCCTGACAGGACCCTTGGATACTACCTTCCCTGGTTTCGTTTCTCGAACAAGGGTGACATGGTACTGCGTGACATGCTGGCACACCAGGCAGGGTTGCGGTCATGGATACCTTTCTGGAGGAACACCATGGAGAATGACAGCACCTTCAGGAAAGGAGTCTTCAGCGACTATACAAACCGCAGGTTTACCCTGCCGGTTTCGGACTCACTATACATGAACCGTCATTACCTCAGGGATATGTTCAGGGAAATCCGTGACAGTCCTGTCGGAAGCAAGAAGTATGTCTATTCCGACCTCACTTTCATCCTTGCTGCAGAGATCATTGAGAGTCTCACAGACAGCACAATTGACCGGTTTGTGCCGGCAAACATTTACAGGCCTATCGGTGCGCTAAACATCACCTATAATCCTCTTGAGAAGTATCCCCGTGAACGCATAGTACCCACAGAGTATGACTCTCTCTTCAGGAGACAGCTGCTCAGGGGCACAGTGCATGATGAGGGTACTGCAATGCTTGGTGGGGTATCAGGCCATGCAGGCCTCTTTGCCACGGGCAATGACCTCCTCAAGCTGGTGGAGATGTACCGCAGGGGAGGTGAATACGGGGGAGTCAGGGTTCTGAGCAGCGATGTCCTGAAGGAATTCACCCGGGTTCAGTATCCCGAGAATGAGAACCGCAGGGCATTGGGGTTTGACAAACCCCTTCTTGGTAATGATACAATTCCGCCCGACGAGGCCTATCCGTGTTACTCCGCATCCCCGTTAAGTTTTGGCCATTCAGGGTTTACCGGCACATTCATCTGGGTTGACCCGGAGGAGGAGATATCATATGTTTTCCTGAGCAACCGGGTCTACCCCACGAGGAACAATAACCGGCTGTCAGACCTATCCATCCGGGGAAGGATATTGCAGGCAGTGTATGATTCAAAGACAGATTGATTTGCGATTTGCGATTTGCGATTTGGGAATTAATTCGAACATCGCACATCGCCAATCGTAAATAAAAAAAGCCGCGTTTCCGCAGCTTTTTTTTCGTGTGCCCAGGACAAGACTCGAACTTGCACACCCTTACGAGCACCAGCCCCTCAAGCTGGCGTGTCTACCAATTTCACCACCTGGGCGTTGTTGGTGGTGCCCAGAACAGGACTCGAACCTGCACATCATTGCTGACACTAGTCCCTGAAACTAGCGCGTCTACCACTTTCGCCATCTGGGCCACTTGCCGGATAAGAGAGAGTATTCCGTCGTGAGACTCCACCCTGCACTTAATCCTTCAATGCGGCTGCAAAAATAACTATTTTTTTAAATCAATGAATCACTTTGACCAAAAGAGAAAAAAAATTATCAGAGATTTCACTTTTATATATCTTTGAGTCCCAAAACATGATGAAATCAGACTGTGCGCATTATCTCACTGAATATTGAAGAAGATGAAAGTATACAAATTCGGAGGCACATCGGTAGGCAGTCCTGAGCGGTTCAGGGCGCTTGTGCCTCTGATCAGTGACGGAGAACAGAAGATAGTGGTTCTGTCAGCCATGGCAGGAACTACAAATGAGCTGGTTGAGATATCCGGACTCTTTTCTTCTGGTGACAGTGACAGGGCCATGCAGCGGAGCGAAAAGCTGCGGTCAGTGTATCACGCCGTTGCAGAGGAGCTCTACGCCTCCGCGACGTGGTCTGAGCGGGCACATGATATAATTGACGAACATTTCAGCTACCTCATCAGTCTCTTTTCAAGAGAGTTCAGCAGGCATAATGAAAAACGGATACTGGCCCGCGGCGAGTTGTTGTCAACCGCCCTGCTCCACTTCCTGCTTTCCGAAGTCGGGATTGCCTCTGCACTTATCCCGGCGCTGAACTTCATGAGGGTGGACAAGGATGGCGAGCCCGATTATTTCTATATAAGGGAAAACCTGAAGCGTGAGCTGACAGTAATAAAGGACGAGCAGATCATAATAACGCAGGGATTCATCTGCCGGAATGTCTTCGGGGAGACTGACAACCTGCGCCGTGGGGGGAGCGACTACAGCGCTACCATTATCGGAGCCGCGCTGGGTGCGGAGGAGATTCAGATCTGGACTGATATCAGCGGACTTCATAATAATGACCCCAGGTACGTTGAAAACACAAAGGTCATCAGGAGCCTCTCCTTCAGCGAGGCAGCTGAACTGGCCTTCTTCGGTGCGAAAATTCTTCATCCCTCAAGCATTAATCCGGCAAGGATGAAGAATATACCCGTCAGGCTCAAGAATACAATGGAGCCTGCAGACGAAGGAACCCTTATCACCTCTGCATCAACCCTTCAGGATTACACTGCCGTGGCCGCCAAAGACGGCATAACTGGCATCAGGATCCGCTCAGACAGGATGCTGATGGCCTACGGTTTCATGAGGAGGATTTTCGAGGCATTCGAAGCCTTCAAGACGCCGATAGACATGATCACTACATCGGAAGTATCAGTCTCTCTGACAATCGAGGATCCCACTCACCTGGATGAGATAGTGAATTCGCTCAGCTCAATTGGCCATGTGGAAATCGATCATCAACAGACAATCATCTGCATTGTGGGCGACTTCCGGCCTGACCGTGTCGGGTCTGCTCCTGAGATCTTCGAAGCGTTGAACGAGATCCCGGTGAAGATGATATCATACGGTGGCAGTGATCACAGTGTATCCATACTTATCAATACAACCGACAAGATTACGGCGCTAAAGGCGCTAAACGAGAAGTTATTTTCATAGAAAGCATGATCACAAAAGAGATTACTGAAAAACTCGGGAGCCGTGAGACCCCCTTCTATTATTATGACCTTGAGATGCTGCGTGAGACGCTGGAAGTGGCCTCAGGCGAAGCCGCCATCAGGGATTTTCATGTTCATTTTGCAGTTAAGGCCAACTTTAATCCGGTGATAATGAAGATCATGGCAGGATACGGATTCGGAGCCGACTGCGTCAGCGGCAACGAGGTTCAACATGCCATATCGTGCGGCTTTCCTGCCAGCGAGACTGTCTTTGCAGGGGTGGGCAAGAGCGACCGGGAGATTGAGACTGCCCTGAAGCTTGGAATCAAGTGCTTCAATGCGGAATCAGCCGCAGAACTTGAGGTCATTGACAGCATCGCCGGGAAAATGGGGAAAAAGGCCTCCGTCGCCCTGCGCATCAATCCAAATGTCGAGGCTCACACTATCAAGAACATTACGACGGGCACCGATGAGAATAAGTTTGGTATAAGGATAGTTGAGCTCGAGGGTGTGCTGGAGAGGATGAAGGACCTGAATAACGTTGAGTACAGAGGCATTCACTTCCACATCGGGTCACAGATCACCGACCTGCATGTTTACCGGAATCTCTGCACAAGAATTAATGAGCTCTGGCAGTGGCTGACAGACAGGGGATTTGAGCCTGAGGACATAAATGTTGGCGGTGGCCTTGGGGTGAGTTATGACGATCCTGACCGGTTCCCGCCATTTGCAGACTATTTTGATGTCTTCAGGAATCACCTTGACAGCCGGATCAGGAGCACCGTTTCCTTCGAGCTTGGCAGGTCGCTCACTGCAAACTGCGGATCGCTTATAGCCAGGGTACTGTATGTCAAGCCCGGCGCAGCGGAGACTTTTGTGATCCTTGATGCAGGTATGACCGAGCTGATGAGGCCAGCGCTGTACCATGCCTATCATCGCATTGAGAATCTTACCTCTGAAGGTCCGGAGAAGAAATACACCGTGGTAGGTCCGATCTGTGAGACAACAGATACTTTTGGCAAGTTCATTGCACTGCCTGAGACGCACCGTGGTGACCTGATAGCCATCCGTTCTGCCGGGGCGTACGGCGAGGTGATGGCCTCGCGCTACAATATGCGGTCACTGCCTGAGGCGGTCTTCTCAGATGATTTGTGATCCTTGTGAAGTCAATTCGCAAATCGCAATTCGCAAATCGCAAATAAAAAAAGCTGCCCAGGCAGCTTTTTTTATGTTATTTTCTCTTCATCAGTTTCTTCACCGGGCCGGAGAAGAAGAGCATGATGAGGCCAAACAGCAGGGTACAGATACCTGAAACCAGGTTAACATTCACGTTCAGCGAACGGGCATACATTGCGTCATTTCCAATTGTGGCAATGCCGTAAATGGTTATTATCAGCCCGAAAATGGAGAACATCAGTCCAATCGGAAATCTTATATCTAACATGATCGTCGTTTTTTTAAGGTTACCAGAACAAAATTGAGAGCACAATCATAATGATTCCCACAATCAGAGCAAGGAACCAGGGCCTGTTGTACCACACCACGCCGGAGTCGTCGAGCTTCTTCGTCATCGAGTAAACGAGGCCGTCGAGTTCAGCATCGGTCTTGGTGCGTTTTGAGAGCAATGAGATGATCACCGTCAGCAGCGTTGCCACTGTGAAGGCTATTATTGCCGTCCAGAAGTTCTGGGCCATCTCAACCGGGTATGTATGAATCACTCCCAGCCAGCCGCCCTTGACCAGGGTGGTGGCGCCTTCAGGCTGTGTGAGGCCGTGATGTACGAGTGCAAGGAGGAATCCTGCAAGAAGTCCCGTAAATGCCGCGTTGCCGGTGGATCGTTTCCAGAACATTCCAAGGAAGATGACGGCGAAGAGCGGGGCATTGATCATTGAGAAGATCGTCTGCAGGAAGTCCATTATGTTGCCGAACTTGCTTGCGATATAGGCTGCCGCGATGCTGACCAGCACACCGACAACAGTAGCCATCTTTCCGACCTTGAGGTAATGTTTGTCATCAGCATCCTTGTTGCCTGTTGCAGGCCGGATGTAGCTCTGATAGATATCGTAGGTCCATACCGTATTGAAAGCCGAAACGTTTCCGGCCATTCCTGACATGAAGGAGGCAAGCAGGGCCGTCACTCCCAGTCCAAGTACGCCGGCAGGAAGGTACTGTTTGAGCAGCATGATGATTGTATAGTCATAGATAGGCTGTCCTGCGTCGTTCATAGGAAGGGCAAATCCCTTCAGCGGATCATTCAGGAGCACAAGTGCAGCAATACCGGGGACAATTATAAGGAAGGGGATGAACATCTTGGGTATGGCGCCTATCAGAGGCACTTTGCGAGCAGCCGTCATTGACTCTGCGGCCATGGCACGCTGTACGATAAGGAAGTTGGTGCACCAGTAGCCGAAGGAGAGGACGAAGCCCAGTCCCGCGAAGATGCCGTACCATGCCACTCCCAGAGGGTTTCCGGAGGCGGAACCGGTATATTTCCATGTGGTGGTCCATGCGTCCGCCGCAAAACCCTTGCTCTCCACTATCGGAGCCAGGCTGGCCTGCATGCCGCCCCATCCCCCAACGTCTTTCATCACAAGAAATGCCATTGGCAGGAGGCCGATGACAATAATGAAGAACTGCAGCACCTCATTGTAGATGGCTGAAGAGAGTCCTCCCAGGTATGTATACCCCAGCACTATTGCTGCGGAGGCAAAGAGGGAGACGTTGAAGTTCCAGCCCAGGACATTCTCGAGGAGGAGTGCGAGTGCATACATGGATATCCCTGATGCAAGCACTGTCATGACAGCAAACAGTATGGCATTCAGTCCCCGCGTCTTCTCATCAAACCGAAGCTTCAGGTATTCGGGTACTGACCGGGCCTTTGAGCCGTAATAAAACCGCATCATGAAAAGGGCCAGGAAGACCATTGCCGGTATTGCTCCGATCCAGTAGAAATGTGTCGTGAGCATACCGTACTTCAGTCCTGAGCCTGTCATACCCATCACCTCGAGTGCGCCAAGGTTTGTGGAGATGAACGCCAGACCGGCAACCCATGCCGGGATGGATCGTCCCGCCTCAAGGAAGGCAGTGGCATTCTTCATATACTTCTTCAGGGCCCAGCCTATACCCAGCACAAAAACGAAATAGACCGCCATTATCAGGTAGTCTATTCCATGAAGCGCAAATTTTGTATCCATGAGATTCTTTCGATTAGGTTTGTGAAACACAAACTTAAAGAAATTTATCAAATGGACCGGCGCGCCGGTTTATTTTGTTTTCTGTCTCAGATTACTTCTTTACCGTTGATTCTGCCGACCTGTCCTTCATTATCAGCAACTGCTTCCTGTCGCGTCCCACGGTACCCTTGGTGCCCGTGTAATCAACCCATGCCGTGAAAGAATTAAGCTGGTTCTTTTCAAGCTGGTCAGTCCTGATGAACCATACATCCTCGTTTCTAAGGGTATAGTTGTTGTGTGAGGTGTGCCAGACATCGACGTAGTAGGTACGGGGCTGCAGGTTGGTGAAAACCACCTTGCCGCTGGCGTTTGTGAATCCTTCCACAATGGCGTTGGTCTCATTGTCCCAGTCCGTCTCGGTTGGATAGAGAATCACGCTGGCGCCCGATACCGGGTACTGATCGTAATACTCAAGGACCTCCACCTCAAGCATCGTGGGTGAGAGTACCTCTATATCGAGGTAAGACTTGTCAACAAGCCCGTTTCTTGAGTAAGCGTTCAGGACGACGGTGAAAACGCCCGAAGCGTTGAAGGAGTGGATGGGTTCGTAGACGTCAGACCAGGTGCCGTCGCCAAAATCCCATTCATAATCAGTTGCATTTGATGACCCGTTGAAGAAGATCACTTCCTCTCCTATCTCTGCCCTGATCTTGTCTGAGAAGAAATAAGCCTCGGGTTGAAGTTCACATGAGCTGAGCATTATCAGTGCTGCTGCTGCCGTTAAGATTACAATTCTTTTCATGATTCCCGTAATTAATTCTGTTTTGTTAAATCCAAAATCTGTGCCAATTAATAAATTCCATATTTCAGGCTTAAATACCGCAGAGCGAAGCCCTCCCACCGAACAGTAAAAAATATTATCTTTGCAAACTATTTAAAAGAGGATTTTATGATCAGCATAACCTTTCCCGACGGGTCCGTCAGGGAGTACAACAGCGGGGTGACCAGTCATGAGATTGCGCGCTCAATCAGTTCCGGACTTGCTGCCGATATATTTGCAGCCACGGTTAACGGTGAGCTGTGGGATCTCTCGAGGCCGATAACTGGCAATGCCACAGTCAGGTTTCACAAGTGGGATGATGCAGAGGCGAAGCACGCATTCTGGCATTCATCGGCACATCTGATGGCCGAAGCGCTGGAGTCACTCTGGCCCGGAACGAAGTTTGGCATCGGCCCGGCCATAGAGAACGGCTTTTATTACGATGTTGATCCCGGCGAAGGCAAGGTGATCACCGATTCCGACCTGCCCCTGATAGAGGACAAGATGAAGGAACTGGCCGCCAGGAACAGTCCCATTGTCCGTACCGAGGTCAGTAAGAAGGATGCGATGGAACTCTTTACGACCAAGGGCGACGAATACAAGACAGAGCTGATCTCGGAGCTTGAGGACGGCACAATCACACTTTACCGCCAGGGCAGCTTCACAGATCTCTGCCGCGGTCCGCACCTGCCTGACACTTCATCGATCAAGGCTATAAAGGTTCTCAGTCTTGCCGGAGCATACTGGCGTGGTGACGAGAAGAGGAAGATGATGACACGCATCTACGGCATCACCTTCCCGAAGCAGAAGTTGCTTGATGAGTACATGGTGATGATTGAAGAGGCGCGCAAGCGTGACCACCGCCGCATCGGCAGGGAGCTGGAGCTCTTCGCCTTCTCCCCGAAAGTCGGGATGGGGCTTCCCCTCTGGCTTCCGCGAGGCGCAGACCTGAAGCAGAGGCTGATCGATTTCATGACGAAGGTGCTCAAGGCAAGGGGATATACAATGGTTTCAACACCGCATATAGGAAATGTGGATCTCTACAAGACCTCAGGTCATTATGAGAAGTACGGTGCTGACTCGTTCAGGCCCATCACCACTCCCCAGGAGGGTGAGGTATTCATGCTCAAGCCAATGAACTGCCCGCATCACTGTGAGATTTTCAATGCCACTCCCCACTCCTACCGTGACCTGCCGGTAAGGATGGCTGAATTCGGTACGGTATACCGCTACGAGCAGAGCGGTGAGCTGCACGGACTCACAAGGGTTCGCAGCTTCACCCAGGATGATGCCCACCATTACTGCGCCCCTGAACAGCTCAAGGAGGAGTTCAAAAGCATAATTGACCTGGTGCAGTATATCTTCAAGATAGCCGGGTTCAGCGAATTCACGGCACAGATATCTCTAAGGGATCCCGCAAACCGTGAGAAGTACATTGGCAGCGACGAGAACTGGGAGAAGGCTGAGAAGGCCATCATCGAGGCTGCAGGAGAGAAGAACCTGGTTACTACCGTTGCCATCGGTGAAGCCGCGTTCTACGGTCCGAAGCTCGATTTCATGGTGAGGGATGCCATCGGACGCAAGTGGCAGTTGGGGACGATACAGGTGGACTACAACCTGCCTGAGCGGTTCGGTCTTGAGTACACCGGCAGTGACAACCAGAAGCATCAGCCGGTTATGATTCACAGAGCCATCTTCGGATCCATGGAGCGGTTTGTTGCCGTGCTGATAGAAAATACCGCAGGTCGGTTCCCGATCTGGCTGACGCCTGATCAGGCCGTAATACTGCCCATCAGCGAAAAATTCAATGATTATGCAAAAACTGTTTTAAATCTCCTTAATAATTACGATATTCGCACCCTGATTGACGAAAGGAACGAGAAGATAGGTAAGAAGATAAGGGATAACGAGTTAAAGAGGATTCCCTACCTTCTTGTTATTGGAGAAAAAGAGGTTGCGGCGGGAACAGTCTCCGTCAGAAAGCAGGGCGAAGGTGACAGGGGAGTCATGAAACCTGAAGAGTTCATCAGCCTTGTGAAGGAGGAGATTAGCCGGGAGATAGGCAATTAAAAGATTGATTTTCAAGATAGTATTAACTTAACTGGAGGACAAGACAATAGCAGGACCGACTTTTTCCAGGCCCAGGCCGGGAAGAAAACCCGAACCGGAACACCGGATTAACAACAGGATCACAGCCAGAACAGTAAGGGTTGTGGGTGAGAACATAGAGGCACAGGTACTTAGCATAGGTGAAGCGCTAAGGCTCGCTGATGAGATGGAACTGGATCTTGTTGAGATATCTCCCAATGCTGACCCGCCAGTCTGCAAAATCGTTGATTATCAGAAGTTTCTGTATCAACAGAAGAAAAAACAGAAGGAAATAAAGGCAAATGCTGTCAAAGTTGTGGTCAAGGAGATTCGTTTCGGCCCGAACACTGACGATCACGATTACAATTTCAAGCTGAAGCACGCCATCAGTTTCCTGGAGGAAGGTGCCAAGGTGAGGGCTTATGTCTTTTTCAAGGGAAGGTCAATTCTCTTCAAGGAGCAGGGAGAAAAGCTCCTGGCGAGGTTTGTGAGTGATCTCGACGAGTATGGTAAGGTAGATCAGACTCCGAGACTTGAAGGGAAGAGGATGATCATCATACTCTCGCCTAAAAAGAAGAAGTAGAAATTTTTTTATACATATATATACAACATGCCAAAAGTGAAAGTAAATCCGGGTGCAAAGAAGAGGTTTTCTTTGACCGGTACAGGTAAAATCAAGCGTAAGCATGCTTTCAAGAGCCACATCCTTACCAAGAAGTCGACCAAGCGCAAGAGGAATCTTACGTATGGTACACTTGTAGACAAGGCAGATCAGAAGAACGTTAAGCTTCTTCTTGGACTGAAGTAGGGTTTACCACCTGTCAGTGTGATAATCAACAGAATTATTAACCTGGGTGTGAAGCAGAAAAGACCTTAAGAGGCGCTTACATCCGAAAAAGAGAAACAACAATGCCAAGAGCAACAAACGCACCAGCATCGAAGGCAAGAAGGAAGAAGATCCTGAAACAGGCAAAAGGGTACTTTGGCAACAATGCTACTGTTTACACAGTTGCCAAGAACGTACTTGAGAAGGGTCTTGCCTATGCTTATCGTGACCGCAAGGACAAGAAGGGACAGTTTCGCGCGTTATGGATCCAGAGGATCAACGCCGGCGTACGCCTTCACGGAATGAGTTACTCGCAGTTCATCGGCGGGCTTGACAAGAAGGGAATATCCCTCAACCGCAAGACCCTCGCTGATCTGGCGATGAACCACCCCGAAGCCTTTAAGGCAATCGTGGATAAAGTCAAGGAGTAAATAAAAAAAGCGGGCTGCGGCCCGCTTTTTTATTTGTGATTTGCGATGTGCGAATTAAATCAGAACTCGCAAATCGCACATCGCAAATTATCTCTTGGCTGCTTTGAAGAACCTGTTAAATCTTATCTTTTTAATTCCCTGGGCTTCCTTGTCAATCGAGAGCCATACCCTTACCGGGCGGCCGACGATATGATCTTCGGGAACAAATCCCCAGAAGCGTGAGTCGGCTGAGTCATGCCGGTTATCACCCATCATCCAGTAGTAATCCATCTTAAATGTATAGCTGTCAGCGGGTGAACCGTTGATATAGATTACTGAATCACGGACCTCCAGGTCGTTCTCTTCGTAGATGTCGATGATTGACGTGTAGAGGCTTATATTGGTCATGTCAATTTTCACGGTGGTTCCCTTTTTCGGTATCCACAGGGGACCGAAGTGGTCCTCGTTCCAGCGGTACTGCGGATCATGCGGGAAGACGCCTGAGAGATACTCACCCGGCCTGCGGTAGTCAGGCTCGATCCCTGTCACATTTGCAAATCCGCCTATCAGCTGGGCATTCTCAGCGGTCAGAGGCAGCCTGTATACCGTTCCGGACAGCATAATCGACTGGTCGGATTTCGATACACCCATCCTTTCGAACGCCTTGGGATTGATACGTGTTCCGTTCGTGCGCACGTAGTAGGATGTCTGCTGGGTATCGTGCACTTTAGCTTCTGCACCGTTAACGAAGAGCTTTCCTCCTGTTATCCTCACCGTGTCGCCCGGTATTCCCACACATCGTTTTACGTAATTATCGCGTCGGTCAACAGGCCTGTATATGACAGTATATTCATCCCAAACCATCTGCCGGGCCTGGGCATAATACTCATCCTTGCTTCTGAGAGTCTTGCCCAGCCTGATATCCTCCCTGGAGAGCATCTCGATCCTGTCACGCATAATATCATAGTAACTGACTGCCTGTTGCTCGAGGCAGACAGTATCACCTGCAGGAAAGTTGAAGACCACTATGTCATCGTTCTTCACGTGCCCGAATCCCTTGAGTCTTTTATAGTCCCAGTGTATGAGATCGGACCATGACTTGCCTTTCCCGCCGGTAAGGGGAAGGGTGTGCTGGGTGAAGGGGAATGCAAGAGGAGTGTTTGGCAACCGTGGGCCATAAGCCACCTTGCTGACAGCCAGATGATCACCTACCAGCAGGGTCTTCTCCATTGAGGGAGTTGGTATGCGGTAGTTCTGGAACAGGAAGATGTTTATGAGGGTTACTGCAATCACTGCAAATATCAGGGCATCAAGCCATTCAATCACAGTGCTGTTTTTGCCGTTACGCTTTTTCCAGAAGGACCAGTTGACTTTTTTACTTACATAAATATCGAAGACGACAGGAAGTCCGAGCAGCAGCCAGTAATTGCCGACCCAGATGACCCACAACAGGAACAGCACACCGGCTATTCCGAATTTGAAATACTTGTTCCGCAGAATTTCTTTCATCTTAATTTGATTTCGGAATGCAAATCTACTATAATAAATTCAAATCATCCCGCATTGCGCTCATGCGTGTACGGGATAATATGAATTCAAAAGGCAGCAAGGAGGGTTCATCGCTCCCCTCTGCCCTCTCCAGTGGAGTTATATCAGGAAGAAGAGCGTCAGCTTGCTGCTTCCAGCTTTACAGGTGCGACCTTATTAAGATCTTTTAAATAGTACCTTGCTCCTATCAGGAACAGCAGAGCCCCTAGCACCAGTGAGAATGGGAGTATACTGACGGCTGTCTGTATGTTTGTAAGGTCAGATATGCGTCCCAGTGCGATTGGTGCCGTGAATGAACCAAGGAGGTTCTGTACAAGCACTGCTATTGCATATGACGTTGCACGCAGACCCGGATGGATCACGTCCTGTGTCACTGCTGCCGCTCCGCTTATAAACTGCATTATGAATATGCCAAAGATGAAGAGAGTGACAATCTGGGCAGTGCCCTTGAAGACATAGAGAGCGAGAAAGAGGAGTGCTGCCGAGATGAATGTAGAGATGGCAGGATAGATCATTCTTGCGGTTGGCATTGTCTTTCTCCAGCGGTCAATGATGTATCCGCCGAGTGGTGCTCCGACAAGTGCCAGCATCATGACAGCGCCAGCAAGGCTTCCTGCCTTTTTGGGATCCATTCCGCTGGTGACCTGGAAGAATTTCGGCAGCCAGACCAGGAGGGCAGTTGTCACGAAGACTATGGCCGTCATGGCAAAGTATGTAAAGATGACCGATGGTTTCCGGAGGAATTCCTTTGCAATGTCCTTCCTCTCCATTTTGATCTTCTGGTTTGATTCGTCGACCTTTGAAAGGGCCACAGTCTTGTAATCCTTGACAAAGAGGAAGAGGATAGCGATCAACAGGCCGGGAATGGCAACCAGGCCAAAGGCATGTTTCCAGCCCCAGGTGCTGGCTATTATGCCGCCGGCGGTCACCCCTATGGCAGATCCGATCGGAATGGAAGCATTCCATAATCCCATCATCTTGGAACGCTTTTCCATCGGGTACATACCGGAGATGAGAGCGCTTCCGCCGGGAGCATATCCTGCCTCACCGAATCCTATGAGGACGCGTGCAAGAAAAAGCTGGACATAATTGCCGGTAAATGCACACAGCAGGGTTGCAAGGCTCCATACGATAGCCATTATGCCTACTGTCTTGGTCCTGCTCCATCTGTCGATTACCAGGGAGACCGGAAAGGTCATGATGCCAATTGTCAGGTATATCACTGAGACCAGCCATCCTGACTGAAAATCGTTGATACCCAGATCGGCCTGAATGTATGAAAACATCGAGCTGACCACCATCCTGTCAGCGTAATCGAACAGGTACAGAAGGAACAAAAGGATAAAAACATAATTTGAATACCTTTTAGTAAAGAGGTAGCCGGGAGGAATAACCTTGCTTTTCATAGGTTCTTGAAGATTGGAGTTTATAATCACAGGTTAATGGGCAACTAAAATAATGTCTATTTTCATATCTTGCACCGGTTTTATGAAAATCGTTCTTATGAAACAGGGAATATTAATTATTATGGCGTTACTGATGGTTCTTGCACCCGGCTGCAGGCAGGCTGAGAAGGCTGATCTTGTCATCACCGGAGGGAAGGTATTCACGGCTGATTATGAGGGCCTTTATGCCGGGGCAGTGGCGGTAAAGGGAAACAGGATACTGGCGGTTGGCACCGTGAAGGAGATAAGCAGGCACATTGATCCGGTGGTCACGAAGGTCATAGATGCTGCAGGCAGGGCAGTGATCCCGGGCTTTAACGATGCGCACGCGCACTTCGGCCCGCTTGATCCTGACTATATTGAGCTGAGGTATACCACGGACCCGTCTGTCATTACCGCAAAGGTAAAGGAGCAGGCAGGCCGGGTGCAGAAAGGTGAACTCATTTACGGCGGCCACTGGGAACACGAGATGTTCAGCACCCGGGAATGGCCAACGAAGGAGCTGATTGACGCCGTCTCCCCTGACAATCCGGTTGTATTGCGGCGCACTGACGGTCACAGTGCCCTGGTCAACAGTTTTGTACTGAAGCAGTCAGGCATAACAAAGAACACAGCGGACCCCTTCGGTGGAGAAATTATGCGCGATCCGGTCACGGGTGAGCCAACGGGCATACTCAAGGAGAGTGCCATGTCACTGATCAGGACCGGTGCCATAAAGGTGGAAAGGACTGAGCAGGAGGAGCGTGAAAGAGAATGGACCGGTTACCTGATGGCGCTGCAGATGGCAGCTGAGAGCGGGATAACCAGCATACAGATTCCCGGTAGTGCCGATTTTGACATGTATGACTCAATTATGGCACAGGGAAGGCTGACCTGCCGCATCGATATAGGCGGTGAGCTGACTTCAGATCCGGACCGTCTTTCCAAATATGAAGAGATGAAGAATAAATATCCGGCATCCGGTGACTGGATAAGGTTCGGGTACCTGAAGGATTTCATGGACGGCACACTGGGCTCGGCCACGGCAATGATGTTTGAACCCTTTGCCGATGAGCCTGACAAGACCGGGCTCCCCCAGATGAGCTATGAAGAACTGGAGGCAAGGGTACTGGCAGCCGACAGCCGCGGATTCCAGATCGGGATCCATGCCATCGGTCCAAAAGCGAACAACTGGATTCTCAATGCCTATGAAAAGGCCCGTGATGTCAACGGTGTGCGTGACAGCCGACACCGGTCGGAACATGCCCAGATACTGACAGAGGAGGATATCCCCCGCTTCAGCGCCCTGGGTGTAATTCCGTCGATGCAGCCTGTGCATTGCATTACTGACAAGAGGTTTGCAGAGAAGCGTATAGGC
>JAVEZX010000003.1:0-66733 GCA_034002785.1 Bacteroidales bacterium | reverse complement strand
GACAATATCAACCCGCTCATTGGCAACTCCGGCGTATCAGCAGTGCCTGACAGTGCCAGGGTGTCTGAGATGGAAGGGCTCAAGGCAGACAAGACCAACCACCTCCTTATGCACGCAATGGGCCCCAACGTGGCCGGCGTTATCGGCTCAGCCATAGCAGCAGGTATACTGCTCAGCTACCTGGGATAATTTTTGTAAGTTTGTTTGTAACCATTATTCCTGGTACCAGATGAAACAGGCAACAACAGGTAATGCCGGACCCAAGGTCAGGTCTGACATCGAGGTAACGCTTGAACTCACCGAAGCAGGCGGCATTGAACTGAACCTCAGGTCGAAGGTGAAAACAATGTACGGCAAAGCCATCGAAGAGCAGTGCCGCACTCTTCTTGCTTATTTTGGCATTGAAAACGCCAGAGTGACCGTGAATGACTCCGGGGCTCTTCCCTTTGTCATTGCTGCCAGGATGGAGGCCGCAGTAAAAGCCCTTACCGGCACATCCAAATCATTCATCCCTGAGATGATAAGTGAGAATACCTATCACTCTGCACGTGACAGGTATCGGTTCTCAAGACTCTACCTGCCCGGCAACAGCCCCGGGATGTTCCTTAATGCCGGACTCCATTCCCCTGACGGCGTGATCCTCGACCTTGAAGACTCAGTTGCGCCTGACAGGAAGGATGAAGCCAGGATCCTCGTCCGCAATGCCCTCAGAGCTGTCGACTTCTACGGGGCGGAGAGAATGGTGCGCATCAACCAGGGCCAGCGGGGCCTTGAGGACCTTGATGTGGTAATTCCCCATAACGTACAACTTGTCCTGATACCCAAGTGCGAGGATGCAGATACTGTAAGGTCTATTGACAAAAGGATCAGGGAGATAAAGCAACGCGAAGGTCAGACTGAGACCGTTTTCCTGATGCCGATAATCGAGAGCGCCCTGGGAGTGGAAAACGCCCGGGATATTGCCACTGCTTCTGAATCTGTTGTGGCACTTGCGATAGGTCTTGAGGATTATACCGCAGACCTGGGAGTACAGCGTACAAAGGAGGGCAGGGAGTCTCTCTATGCCCGTAACCGACTGGTAGTGGCCGCGAAGGCCTCGGGAATCCAGCCTATTGACTCGGTCTTTTCCGATGTGGGAGACATGGAAGGACTGCTTGAGAATGTG
Organism: Bacteroidales bacterium; assembly: GCA_034002785.1. Lineage (GTDB taxonomy): Bacteria > Bacteroidota > Bacteroidia > Bacteroidales > VadinHA17 > SR-FBR-E99. The sequence continues at coordinate 65,568 of JAVEZX010000003.1, read as the reverse complement.
CTATCCTCCAAGGCAATGGGCTTCGAGGGCATGGGCTGCATCCATCCTCGCCAGATTGCTGTAATAAGGCAGGGCTTCTCGCCATCACCGGAGGAGATGGACAAGGCGAAGAAGATTGTTGTCGCCTGGCGCGATGCACAGGCCAAAGGCCTGGGGGTAGTCGCCCTGGGAACAAAGATGATTGACCCTCCGGTTGTTGCAAGGGCAGAGAAGACCATCACCCTTGCCGTAAGGCTCGGCATGCTGCCTGAAAACTGGATGGAAGAGGAAACGGTTAAAAAATAATGCATACCCGGTCATGAAAGAAGTAGAAAACGCAGCCGGCCGCATGGTGCCGGATGAGATAAACGGAATAGAGGCCGTACCGTTCAAAGGTGTTGGCAAACACCGTCCCACCGGGAGAAAATTCGCCCCTTTGATTCCTTCCTGCATAGACTATCCGGGGGATAACAACAAGGTCATCGGTTCTCTCAGAGAGGCGCTTATGCGCTGCGGCCTGAAGGACGGCATGACTATCTCAACACACCACCACCTTCGTGACGGCGACCTGGTTAGCAACCAGATCTTTACAATTGCTTCGGAGTTGGGCATAAAGGATCTTGTATGGCTTCCGTCTGCATCATTTCCCTGTAATGATCCTGTCATCCAATACCTTGAGGACGGAACCGTCAACCGTATAGAGGGCAGCATGAACGGCCCGCTGGGGATGTTCGTATCGGAAGGCAAGATGAAGGGTATGGCTGTACTCCGGTCTCACGGCGGACGCGTGCAGGCAATACAGGACGGAGAGGTGAAAATAGATATCGCCGTACTGGCAGCACCGGCTGCAGACTCCTTCGGAAATGCGAAAGGAACCGGCGGACCCTCGGCAACAGGTGTCATTGGCTACGCGAAACCAGATTATCTCTACGCTGAGAAGGTAATCGTTGTTACTGATAACCTGGTTGACCTTCCATGCTGGCCAATGGAAATAGAGGGTAACTACGTCGACTATGTAGTCGTTGTTGACAAGATAGGCATCCCTGAAAAAATCGTCTCGGGTACCACCCAGATTACCAAAAGCCCTGACAGGCTGCTGATTGCCGAACTGACAGCATCATTTCTTGAGAAATCAGGGCTGCTTCGCAACGGCGCAACAATGCAGGCTGGGGCTGGCGGAACAAGCCTTGCCATTGCTGTCTTCGTGCACCAGATGCTTAAGAAGAAGGGCTGGAAGCTCAGCTTTGGCTTCGGAGGCAGTACAAAATATATGGTTGATATGCTCGAAGAGGGCCAGATGGGAGCAATACTTGATGCCCAGGCCTTCGACCTTGATTCGGTGAAATCGATCGAAAAGAACCTTAACCATATCCCTTACCCTGTCTTCAACGCATACAACTACCATTCAAAAGGCAACCTGACCACCATGATGGACATCATGATACTGGGAGCCACGGAGATAGATACAAATTTCAACGGTAACGTCGTCACCCACTCTGACGGCCTTCTGCTGCATGGTATTGGCGGCTGGCAGAATTGTCTCCACGCCAGGAACGTGATAATACCCGTTCCGCTGTTCCGCGACAGGATTCCGGTGATTGTTGACCGCGTGACTACCCTCTGCGGCCCCGGCGAGCTGATAGACGTTATTATTACAGAGAGAGGTATTGCAATCAACCCGCGCAGGCAGGATCTGATAGACTCCGTACGGGGAAAGGGGCTGCCGCTGGTGACAATTGAAGAGTTGAGGGAGACCGCTGAAAAAATTTGCGGCAAGCCGGAAAAGGCTGCGTTTGACGACAGGGTTGTGGCTGCAATTAAGTGGGTTGACGGGACTGTGATTGATGCCGTTCGCAAAGTGAAAAAATAAATTATCTGGTATGGAGATGAAAAAATACAGGTGCCCGGTATGCGGATATATCTACGATCCGGAAACAGGAGATCCGCACAGCGATGTTGATCCGGGAACGGCTTTCGAAGACCTTCCGTCAGGATGGGCATGCCCGGTATGCGGTGCACCGCCTGACGAATTCGAGGAGTTCGACTAGGATTCCCGGACTATGTGAAAGCCCGGTGCAATGATCCGGGAGTGAATTCCGAGGGAACGGTTAGTTTCCCTCTTCGGGGATGTGCCTGAGCACATCAATGAGGAGGTCCCAGAACATCTGGACGGTCTCCGTCTCGATCCTCTCTTCAGGAGTGTGTGCTCCCTTGATCGTGGGACCGAACGAAATCATATCTATTCCCTTGTACTTTTCGAGGATCAGACCGCACTCAAGACCTGCGTGTATTGCCTTAACCTGCGGTACTTTGCCGAACAGTTTACGGTATGAGTCAATCATCAGCCTCAAGATGGCCGAGTTCATATTCGGCTGCCAGCCGGGATAGCCGTCTGAATGTGTCACTGTAGCCCCGGCGAGATCGAAGCTTGTCTCAGCCTTCATGGCAGCATAATGCTTCGCCTCCTCGGAGGAGCTTCGCTGCGTTGTGACTACATGTATCATGTTGTTGTCAGTAAGCCTGATGGTTGCGAGGTTGCTTGATGTCTCAACCAGGTCAGGAATCTCCTTGGACCATCCGATTACTCCGTGAGGTACTATACTCAGCGCACCGAGCAGCCTGTGCTGTGTTGCTCCGTCAAGGACGGTCTCAGGTATATCGGCAGGGGTGGCAGCCACCTTCAGCTCCGGCTCAAGCGAGCCATACTCATCCCTGACAAGGGTATTGTATGATGACGTGTCGGCAAGTATCTTTTCCTCAAAGGCAGGATTGAATGTGACCGTGACAAACGCTTCCCTGGGAATGGCGTTGCGCAGGTTGCCACCGGAAAAGTTACTGATCCTGATATCATATTTCCTTTCAAGATCCTGCAACAGCCTCGAGATGATCTTTATGGAATTGCCGTAGCCTTTGTGTATCTCATCGCCTGAATGGCCGCCATGCAGACCGGTGACGGATATGTTCATGGCCTTGTGTCCCCTGCTTACCTTCTCAGGCGTATAGGGCAGCAGTGCCTGTGTGTCAATGCCGCCGGCACATCCGATAAAAAGAATTCCTTCATCTTCAGAATCGAGGTTCAGCAGGATACGTCCCTTGAAGAAGTCGGGCTTCAGATTTATTGCTCCGGTCATCCCTGACTCTTCGTCAACTGTAAAAAGGCACTCTATGCGTCCGCACTGCAGGTACGGTTCCGTCAGAACCGCCATCTGGGCCGCAATGCCTATACCGTCATCCGCTCCGAGGGTGGTACCGCTGGCGGTAACCCACTTGCCGTCAACCACCGGGATGATGGGATCTTCAGCCCAGTTGTGAGGATGAGCGGCATTCTTTTCACCTACCATGTCAAGATGGCTCTGCAGAACCACAGTCTGCACCTTCTCCTTACCCGGAGTTGCTTCCCTTATGATAAGTATGTTTCCGACGCTGTCTTCTCTTGCCTCGAGGTTGTGCTTCTGCGCAAAATCAAGCAGGTAAGCCCTGATTCTTCCTTCATTCTTGGACAATCTGGGTATCTTGCTTATCTCTTCAAAGTAACCCCAAACCTTCCTTGGTTTCATCTCCCCCAGTTCACCCATGCTGTTCTTATTCTTAATGTTGTGCGGTTTGGCGGCAAATATAGTTTTTTTCCTTCGCAACCTTTATGAATTTTACCTGCTGAAACTCTTTTTTTTAACACAATAAAAACTATATTTTTACGGGAAACGAAATACACAGATTAACTGATACAACTATGGCTAAACGTACTATTGTGGCCCTGCCGGGTGACGGCATCGGCGCCGTTGTTCTGAAACAGGCAATCCGCGTCCTGGATGCGGCTGGTTTTGAAGCTGATTATGTATACGGGGATATCGGCTGGGATTTCTGGTGCCGCGAAGGCAACCCACTGCCTCAGCGTACTATTGACCTGATAGCTGAACATAAGATCGCACTCTTTGGTGCCATCACCTCAAAACCTAAGGATGACGCCGCTGCCGAGCTCTCACCGGCCCTGCAGGGGAAAGGTTTTACCTACAGCAGCCCCATCGTGGGCCTCAGGCAGCACTTTGGCCTCGATATCTGCGTCAGACCATGCCACAGTTACAAGGGCAACCCTCTTAATTTTATCCGTCGCGGCAAGGACGGCAACCCGGAAGAACCAATGGTTGATGTGGTTATCTTCAGACAGAACACCGAGGGTCTCTATGGAGGCGTGGAGTGGTCCAATCCTCCGCAGCAGGTATATGACGCACTGATGACTCATCCCAAGTTCAGGGACAATTTCGGCTGGTGCCCGAAAGAAGAACTGGCTGTCTCAACCAGGATCTTCACAAAGAAATATACTGAGCGCATCGTCAGGGCTGCTTTTGAACACGCAGTAAAATACGGTTACAAATCAGTCACCGTCTGCGAAAAACCAAACGTGATCCGTGAGACATCCGGCCTCATGTGGAAAATAGCCAAGGAGATGCAGAAGAATGAATTCCAGGCAATCCAGCTGTGGAACACCAACATTGATGCACAGATGATGTGGCTGACAAAGAACCCCGAGGACTACGGAGTAATAGTGGCAGGAAATATGTTCGGTGATATCGTATCAGATGCCTTCGCGGGACTGATAGGCGGTCTGGGCTTTGCCTGCAGCGCTCAGTTCTCGGAGGATGGCATTGGTGTTTTCGAACCTACACACGGCTCAGCTCCCAAGTACGCCGGCTATGAGGTTTCCATAGTGAACCCGATCGCAATGATCGAATCTGCCTGCATGATGCTTGACTATATTGATGAAAAGGGCATTGCCGCCCGGATCCGCAAGGCTGTCGCCGAGGTCATCGAAGAGGGCAGGGTGAAGACCTATGATATGATGAAGATGACCGGTAAGCCCGAGGTGGTTACAATGGGTGCAGCTTCTACCATACAGATGACAGATGCCGTTATCGAACGATTAAAGTAGACTGCCATGACCGAGGAGATAAAAAAACTCTGGCCCGAACTGGAATGGATCAGTGACCCGGACCTCCGGGAGAAAACAGCACGTACGTGGGAAGTGGCTCTGGAGCGAAGCGTTCTCACAGCTGAGGACCTGAACCGGATACCCTTTACACTGCTCTGCGGACCGGACCTGAAGGTAACTTTCATGGATCACAAGCGATGTGTGGTTCATGTGGCTCGTGAAGCAGGCATTAAAATGAACGGGTTCTTTCGCAATGACCTGCCGGTCAATATGGATGTGCTGATCTCAGGCGCCATTCTTGCTGATGTCGGGAAGATGCTTGAGTATGAGCTTGATGCATCCGGCAAGGCAGTACAGGGTAAATATGGTCAGTATCTCAGGCACCCCTTCTCAGGCGTCAGCCTGGCTGAGGAGTGCGGCGTACCGCCTGAAGTGTGTCATATAATTGCTGCCCACGCCCATGAGGGAGACCTGGTGAAGCGCACCACCGAAGCCTACATTGTACATCACGCAGACTTCATGACATTCCTGCCATTCAAAAGCAGACTGATCGTTTGATCAGTCTGCTTTTGAAGGCAATAGGCAATAGGCAATAGGCAATAGTGAAAAATTAATAATCAGAATACAAGACCACCAAACCTTAAGACTTTCAACTTTACAGACTTTCGACTTTAAGCTTATAGCCTATTGCCTAATACCCGACATGGCCCTCCTCACGTTCTCAAATCCCATCTTATCCACCTTGCGGTCATAGGTCATCAGGCCGTTGGTTTCCGTCTCCACATCCGTGGTCTGGGTGTAGACCGTGGCGCTAAGACCCTTCTCAACTACCATCTGCCTCACAAGGGCATAGAAATCTTCGTACTTCCTCAGCAGTGCCGTGCTGTCACCCATCTTCTCATAACCCCAGTTCTTCTGCTCCCAGGTGTGCCCCTGGACAGGCAGACCCAGGCCGCCGAACTCACCAAGCACAACAGCCCTCTCTCTTTCAGCCTGCGGGGCGACCGGTTCCGGATAGTGGTGAATGTCAAGAATATGTCCCGTTCCACGGTCGGTCCATCCTGACGCACTGTTGACAAGTCTTGTGGTGTCAAGTGCCATTACATAATCTGTCACCCCGGGGGTGTCATATTGTCCCCATCCTTCATTGTATACCACCCACATGACAATTGAAGGATTGTTGAACTTCGTCTCTATCATCCTTGTCAGCTCGGTAATAAAAAGTGCGGAGTCTGTCGGGCTTTTTGATATGTCCGGCCTGTCACCCCATATGTAATCATCACCGCTGGGCATGTCCTGCCATACAAGCATTCCCATCCGGTCAGTATGGTAGTAGAATCTCCGGTTCTCAACCTTTACATGCTTTCTGAGCATATTGAATCCCATCTTCTTAAGCATCTCGATATCATACCGCATCGCCTCGTCTGACGGTGGGGTATACAGTCCGTCAGGCCAGAATCCCTGGTCAAGCGGACCATTCTGCCATACGAACTTGTTGTTGAGCATGATGCGGGTGAAGCCGTCCTCCCCGGTCCCGAGCGATATCTTCCGCATTCCTGCATATGATTTCACCCTGTCTGTCACCTCGCCGGCGGTGATCAGCCTGACATTCAGATCGTAGAGAAAGGGATCCTCCGGACTCCATAGCCTTGCATCAGGTACCGTAAGGGTAAGCGCAGTGCCGGTTAAACCTGACCTGACAGCCACTGTTTGTCCATCCTTCAGCAGTGTCACTTCCGCAAGTGATGGTGCCATATCTACCGGCGGACAACCCTCCGGACCCTGGCATCGTTCTTCGATTACTGTCACGCTGAGTTCACCCCTGTCAATATCCGGTACGATCTGCAGATCGCCTATCCATGTCTTTTCAACCGGCTCCATCCATACACTCTGCCAGATTCCGCTGGTGGGTGTATACCATATTCCTCCCGGCTTGAGCACCTGCTTCCCTCTCGGCTGACGGCCCCTGTCGGTCGGATCCGTCACTTTAACCACTATGCTGTGTACTTTGGCATCTGCCAGAAAGGGGCTGATATTGCATGAGAACGGATCATATCCGCCCCGGTGGCTGACAGCAAAATTGTCGTCTATCCAGACCGTAGTCTCCCAGTCCGACGCCTCGAAATTAACAATCAACTGCTTCCCCTTCCAGTCTTTTGGGATTGTGAATTCACGTGAATACCAGAGAGCAAGCGAGTCGGTAATACGGGCCTTAACCCCGGAGAGGGCTGATTCAGCGGGGTAGGGGACAACTATTTTTCCCTGGGGCGCAGGGCGATCAGCCTCCTTCGGGCATATTGCATAGTCCCACAGACCGTTCAGACTCATCCATTGATCCCGCTCCATACCCGGGCGCGGGTACTCAGGCCACGGCGCCGCCGGGTCGATACTCTCACTCCAGACCGTGAGGAGCGGACTTTCAGCAGGTTTCCATGCGGATTCCTTTTCAGTGTTGCAAAATGTCATCACGCCGGCAATGACAAAGAGTCCCGGAATAAGTAAAGATTTCATATATGATTTGTTTGAGTATCAGCCGAGTTTCATCTTTTCGACTTCTTCCATGTTTCGCTCATTGTTGACGATCTTTCCCATCGGGGTGTAAAGCCACTCAATCAGATCCTGATACCTGTCGGTAATCTTGCCCCTGACGATCTTCATTGTCGAGTTCATCATGCCGTTGCTCTCATTGAAGCTCTCGTTAAGCACACCCAATGCAACCGGCAGCCAGCGGTGCGGAAACATGTGACCGTACTTTCCATTAATGCGGTATTCATTTACTTCATTCTCAATTAGATTGAGAACGGCTCTCTTTCCTTCCTCAGTGGTGGCTGACATGTTTCTGTCTTCGAGGTAGATCTTCAGCGCATGCTGATTGGGTACGATGAGAGCTACTGTATAGGGTTTCTGGTTATTGTACAGCATGCACTGGTCAATGTACTTCGACTGTTCGCTGATAGCCTCCTCAATTCCTTCGGGACTGAACTTCTCCCCGTCGTCAGCAATGAGCAGGCTTTTGAACCGGCCAAGCACGTAAAGGAAACCGTCTTCACTCATATAGCCCATGTCACCGGTACAGAGCCATCCGTCGCGGATTGCATCCCTGGTGGCGGTCTCGTTCTTCCAGTAACCGTGCATTACGTTGCCTCCCCGGATCACAATCTCACCCTTCTGGCCGGTGGGCAGATCATTTCCGTCATCATCACATATCTTCAGGTCCATGTTGTTTACCAGGTATCCCGACGAACCCAGCTTGTGTTTCGCGGCCGAGTTGGAGGAGATGATTGGTGATGCCTCCGAAAGGCCGTAACCCTGGTACATCGGCACACCGATTGCATAGAAAAAGCGCTGCAACTCTATGTCCAGCAGAGCACCGCCTCCGATGAAGAAATCAAGTTCGCCTCCGAATGCCTCCCGTACCTTGCTGAAAAGAATTTTGTCAAACAGCCTGAGCAGCGGCTTCTTCAGTTTCTGGATGCCGCGCCCCTTGTTGTAACCTTCCTTGTTATACGAATATGCCGTTTGCAGGGCGAAGTTGAAAAGTGCCTCCGTCATATTACCCTTTTCCTTAATCCCTTTCTCGATGTTCTTGCGGAAGTTCTTGGCCAGTGCCGGAACGCTCATCAGCAGGTTAGGCTTTATCTCCTTCATGCATATCGGAATGTTGCGAAGTGTCTCCATCGGAGTCTTTCCAACCTTCACTGAGGCGATGCTGGCTCCCTTGCCCATGAAGGCGTAAATGCCCGCCGTGTGAGCAAACGAATGGTCCCAGGGCAGGATAAGCAGAGTCTTGTAATACTGAGGTATATCCATCAGGCTGTACGACTGGTAAACGTTTGTCACATAGTTGCCGTGGGTAAGGATGATACCCTTGGGATCTGCCGTGGTGCCTGAGGTGTAGCAAATATTCGCATAATCAGATGGAGTGATGGAAGCCGTAAACTCTTCGAAGCTCTTCCTGTTGGCAGGAATTTCGAGCCATTCACGGCCTATCTTCCGTACCTCGTTGAAGTGAATCTGGCTCTCAGAATACTCCTCCATAGGATCCATGAATATAACCCTGGTAATGTCCGGACACCGGTCAATGACCTCGAGTATCTTCGGCGCCTGGGTGCTTGACGTGATAACCATCTTCGATCCTGAATGGGTCAGGCGAAACCTGATCTCTTCCGGGTTCAGCTTTATGGAGAGAGGCACATTCACGCCTCCTGCATAGAGTATCCCCAGCTCTCCGATGACCCAGCTGTTGCGCCCGTCAGCCAGCATGCTTACGCGGTCACCCTTATTGATACCAAGTTGCATCAGACCGGCCCCGAATTCGTGCACCTGACGCCTGGTCTCCTGGTAGGTAGTACCTTCATATTTCTCCTGGAGCTTCTCCCACAGGTAGATGTTGGTCGAATACTTTTCAACATTTTCTTCGAAGAACCGGATCAGTGACTTCATATATCAGTTATTAAAGTGTTAAAAAAACGCGATCTAAGATAGAAAAAGAATTGGCTTGAATGGTCAGGATTCCGGATAATTGATTGCATTTTTGCAATGTATACAATACCTTTAGCACAGAAAATAGTGAAAAACTGTTATTTATGAAGAGATTGTCGCTTGTGTTCCTTGCAGCCGTACTGCTGCTTACTCCTTCATGTGATTTTATGGAGAGTATCAATCCTTTCGGGAAGAAGACACGCGAGGCTGAGGCTCTGCGTCAGCAGCAGGAAGCATTCCGCATTGCCGATTCGATACGCGTTGCCAAGGAAAAGGAGAATGAAGCTGAACTCGCCCGCCAGGCAGAGCTTGCCATTGCAGCCGAAGAACAGGCAATGGTGATGACGGGATACCATGTTATTGTAGGCAGTTTTCTTACACCTGCCTATGCCAGTGACTGGCTCGAGCATATCAGGAGCTTTGGCTATGATGCCCGGCTGATTGACATGAACGGAGGGAAATGGCAACTGGTCTCTGCACAGTCGTTCCCTGACCTGCATGCCGCATGGAACGCGCTAACCGGTATTCAGGACAAGATTGACGGTGAGGCCTGGGTTTACAGGAATAACTGAGGTTTACCTGTAGATTGTGGCCGATCTGTCAGGACCAACTGAGACGATGGTTACCGGGACGCCGGTCTCCCTTTCGATGTATTCAATGTACTCCTTCAACTCTGATGGCAGCTCATCCCAGCTCCGGCATGCAGTTATGTCACTGTGCCATCCCTTAAAGGAGATATAGTTCAATCCTTCAATATCATTGAGACAGTATGGCAGTTCTGTCTGCTCCCTGCCGTTAACTGTATACGCCCTGCATACTTTTACCTCACCGAATCCGGACAGGACATCGGCCTTCATCATGAATAGCCTGGTCACTCCGTTGACCATGATGGCATATTTCAGAGCCGGCAGGTCAAGCCATCCGCAGCGACGCGGCCTGCCTGTGGTGGCACCGTATTCATTGCCCCGGTCACGCATGAGCTGACCGTCCGCATCATTGAGCTCGGTGGGAAAAGGACCGCTGCCCACCCTGGTGCAATAAGCCTTGAAGATACCAAACACCTCACCGGTACGGCCCGGAGCCACACCAAGACCTGTACAGGCACCTGCAGCAACAGTATTTGACGAAGTGACAAAGGGGTAGGTACCGAAATCAATATCCAGCATCGTCCCCTGGGCACCTTCGGCCAGCACCCTTTTTCCGGATTTCAGCGCAGTGTCAATATGATAGTCCGCATTGACGGTAGTAAACTGCTTCAGGAACTCTACTGCATCAAGCCATTCCTCTTCAAGTGACTGGAGATCACTGCTATATCCGTAGCCCTGAAGCATCCGCAAATGCTCATTCACACGGGAACGGTAAATCTCCCTGAAGTCGTGCCTGAGAAGATCACCAACTCTTAGCCCGTTGCGGGAAGCCTTGTCTGTGTATGCCGGACCGATACCCCTGAGGGTGGACCCGATTTTCGACTCACCCAGAGATGCCTCCTGCGCTGCGTCAAGCAGTTTGTGCGTTGGCATGATCAGATGCGCCTTGAGCGAGATGAGCAACCTTGAGCGAACTGTGGAAATGTCTATTCCAAGGCTCTCCACCTCGTGACGGAAGACAACCGGATCAATAACCAGTCCGTTGCCGATTATATTGATTTTGTCATTATGGAAAATGCCTGAGGGGATAAGATGCAGTACATGCTTTGCCCCGAGAAACTCGATTGTGTGACCGGCATTGGGCCCACCCTGAAACCTTGCTACTATGTCGTACTGAGGGGTTAATGCATCAACAATCTTTCCCTTACCCTCGTCTCCCCACTGGAGCCCCAGCAAAATATCAATCTTCATTATTGAACTATAATCCTGATTAGACAAAACAGGTCCGAAGTTACGAAATAAATCGGCGCCAACGGCTTTTTAATCCTCATCCTTTTCCTGTACACCGTAAACATAAAGGGCATAATGGTGCGGAACGAATGAGTTTTCTTCACACGCACTCCTTATGATTTCATTGATGCGGGGATCAATGAACTCGATCACTTTTCCTGAACTTGTGTCAATAAGGTGGTCATGGTGCCCTGCCCTGTAAGTCTTTTCATACTGTGCCTGGTTGCGTCCGAATTTATGCCTTGTAATCAGCTTGCAGTCCAGCAGTAAATCAACCGTATTGTAAAGCGTGGCCCGAGATACCCGGTAATTCTTGTTCTTCATGAAGCCGAAGAGCGATTCTATATCGAAGTGCCCGTCCCTCGAATAGATCTCATCAAGGATGGCAAATCGCTCGGGTGTTTTCCTCAATGACCTGGATACAAGATACTCGGTGAAGAGCTGCTTAACTACCGTCCTGGCATCATCGACTGACATTGCTTCTTGCTTTTTCCCGGACTACCGGGGTCTACTCAATAAATTCCTCTATTCTCTTTACGCTGGCTATGCCCTTAATGTTGGAAAGCTGCATGATCAGGTTGTTCAGGTCACGCGTGTGATGAACGTAAAGGTCAATAGTTCCCTCGAAGATGCCGTCATACACGGATACGTTTATGTTCCGTATGTTGACATTCAGCTCCTTGGAGATAATTGTTGTCACCTCGCTCACCAGCCCGATCCTGTCAATACCGTTGATGCTGATCCTTGCAAGAAAAGAGGCAAGCTTGTGAATGGTCCACCTTACCGGTATGATCCTGTTCCCCTCGCTGGACATGAGCTTGACGGCTGCAGGGCATTTGGGCTTGTGAACGATAATGTTGTTGGAGTGATCAACATAACCCGTCACCTCGTCACCCGGGATAGGCTGACAGCAGCTCGCTATCACATACGAATTACCGGTATTGTCCACATTTTCCCTAAGCAGGTATGGATGGCTCTTGTCTATAGTACCGGGAAGAGGAGGGACCTCCTTTGTCTCTGGCTCCTTACGGGTAACGCCTCCTACTGCCAGCCGCCAGTATTTGCGAAGGCTTCCCTCCGGAGCCTTCTTCAATACCTTCCGAAGCTCATCGAGGTTTATCAACCCCAGTCCGATACGCGAATAGAGCTCATCCTTATTCAGTAACTCGTAATTATCGAGTAGCTTCTTGATTATGTCCGAGTTAGGGAGCATGCCCAGCTCGCTCAGCCTCTGCTCCAGCATCTCCATACCCTTCTGGATACGGTCGGTCGACTGGTCCTTCAGGGCATCTTTTATGGCATTCTTCGCCTTCGCGGTATGCACATACTCGAGCCACTCCTTTTCCGGTTTAGCAATATTGGAGGTGATTATCTCAACCTGGTCTCCGCTCTGCAGGGTTGTGGAGAGGGGTGACAGCTTGTAGTTTACCTTGGCGCCAATGGCCTTGTTCCCGATATCAGTGTGTATCTCGTATGCAAAGTCAAGCGCTGAGGCTCCCTTTGGAAGGTTGACAAGCAGACCCTTCGGGGTGAATACCATTATTTCCGAGGAGAAGAGGCTCATCTTGAACTCATCGAGGAAGGTGAGCGGGTCAGACATCGGGTTGGCAAGCATCTCCCGGATGTGTTTCAGCCACTTGTCGAGCTCACTCTCCGACTGAGAGGTGTCTCCCTTGTATTTCCAGTGCGCAGCAAAGCCTCGCTCTGCGATGTCATCCATCCTCTGGCTTCGTATCTGCACCTCAACCCAGCGCCCCTCGGGGCCCATGACTGTCAGGTGAAGGGCTTCGTATCCGTTGGGCTTGGGCCTGCTGATCCAGTCACGCAGCCTGTCAGGCTTGGGAGTGTAGATGTCTGTAATGAGCGAGTATATCTGCCAGCACTGTGCCCTCTCACTCATCTCCGGACCCGGATCGAAGACAATGCGGACAGCCAGCAGGTCATACACCTCCTCAAAAGGAACGTTCTTTGACTGCATCTTCTTCCAGATGGAGTAGATAGATTTAAACCTTCCGGAAATGTCAAAGATGATGTTATTGTTGTTTAGCTCTTCTATTATCGGCAGACTGAACCTGTTTATAAGGGCCAGGTTCTTCTTCTCGTCCATCTTGACCTTCCGGGCGATCTCATCGTAGATACGCGGATGCCTGAATTTGAAGCTCAGATCCTCAAGCTCGGTCTTTATGGCGAAGAGCCCCAGCCGGTGAGCCAGCGGAGCATACAGATAAACTGTTTCTCCGGCTATCTTCATCCTCTTGTGCTCGGGCATCGAGTCGAGGGTACGCATGTTGTGAAGCCTGTCGGCAATCTTAATGAGGATAACCCTGAAATCATCCGAGAGGGTCATCAGCATCTTCCGGAAGTTCTCTGCCTGCAACGAGTTAGTCTCCTTGTTGTAGGTGCCTGAGATCTTGGTCAGTCCATCTATAAGTGAGGCAATCTTGGGTCCGAACTGTTTCGATATTTCCTCCAGGGGTATCCCGGTGTCCTCTACCACGTCATGAAGAAGCGCAGCAGCCACCGACTTTGCACCCAGGCCGATCTCCTGATTCACAATCCTCGCTACATTGATGGGATGAATTATGTACGGTTCACCTGAGTTTCTGTACATATCCCGGTGTGCCTCGTTGGCAAACCTGAAGGCCTTGTCAATCAGTTCCCTGTCACCTGGCTTGTCACATCTGTACAGGTTGTCAGTGAGCAGACTGTACTCTGTTTCAATGCGGCTGATATCTTCCGGGGTGAGTATTTTAGTCTTTGTTTTTACCATTGGTAATGCCCTGCAAGGGAGTGTCAAAGATACGAAAAAGGGGCCATTGTCAAACCTGCTGTCAGGGAAGTATAGTTACTGTTCCGCTTCTGATTTCAGTCCGTCCAGAAGGTGTAATGAGACTGAGTCGCCAGAGGTATACCCCCGGAGGCATAGGGGAACCTTCGAAGTTGCCATCCCAGCCTTCACCGTGATCGGTGGTCCGGTAGATCAATGCTCCGTTCCTGGAGTAGATGCGGAAATCGTATGCTTCAGGAATGAATGAGAACTCCGGACTGAAGGTTGCATTCTCTCCGCCTTTACCCGGGGTGAAGGCGTTGGGCATGAAGATGTTTTCAGTGGATGCAATTACTGCAGCAGAAGAGCTGTGCACCGGCGAGCCGGCAGGCGCTCCGGGATCTGCGGCAGTGACCCGGTACAGCACTCCGGAGGCAGTGACATCATTGGCAAAGACCGAATAGTCCTCTGACCATAGGGTGTCTGACAGGTCGCCGGCAACCTCACGCAGCCCTTCTCCCGTATCACGCCACACCGAGAAGAGTCCAGCGCCGCCGGGACCAGGCCTGTTCCACCGGAGCGTGATAAGGGTTCCCGTTATATCTGCTGTCAGTACCATATTTCGCGCTGGTCCGGACAAAGTGGATTCCAGACCGCAACTGTTGATGGCAGCTACCCTGTAAAGGCTTATAGCCGAGGTGTCAGCAGCGGGCACGGTGAAATGAACTGCCCCGGCTGACCCTGTTGCAACTGCAGCCTGCTCCCATGCAGCAGCTTCACTGTTGTACCTGGTCAGGCGGTAGTCAACCATGTCAGTGGCCTGGTCATAGCTGCCTGATACCGTCAGTCCGCCACTGTTAACTGCGATGGCATCAAGATTAACCCACAACGGAGCTACTTCACTGCCCGTGGTGACACAGGCGCTGTTGGAGTAAACCAGAGACCCTCCCGGATCGCTGGCAGTGACATGAAAACAGTATTCGGTGTCCGGTTCATACCCGGTATATTCAAAGAGGGTTGCAGCAGCAGGCAAAACCTCGTCTGAGACGTATGTGCCTGAGAATGACCGTATATGTAGGGTCTGGCTGACTGCCGGATGCCGCTGGTTTTGATAGGGTGTCCAGGTGACGGTGATCTTTCCGGTGCATTCATCATTAACGGCAGAAAGCCATACCGTGCTCAGCGGATTGCTCAACGGACTGATGTTAAGCGAGGAATCCACCGCTGCAACTACATAGGTTACACTGCGGTACCTGGCCGCTGAGGCCGAATGGATGAAGGTGGTGATATTGGGAGACCGTACCGTGTCGATAGCCGTGGCAGTTCCTGCGGAAAAGGTATACACTACATAACTGCCTACATCAGCAGAGACAGAAGGAAGCCAGCGTATCTCCGCAAAACCGGATGCAGGATCAACTGTAACTATGTCGAGTACTGGTGAGACCGGCTGAACCTCATCCTGTCCTGCCGCTGCTCCTGACACAAACAGTGTCATGAGCGCCGTTGTCAATGATTTTGACAGCTTCATCTTGCGCCAGCAATGATAATGTACGCCGCATCCGGGGAGAAATATGTCCTGAAGATTTCCCTTATTTCAGACGGCGTAATCGTTCTGACAGTCTCTGCGAGCCTCGTGTAGTAGTCAGCCCCTGCCTCGTAGTCTATGACTCCCCTCATAGCCTCTGCCACTGCGAAAGGACCATCGAACATCCGCGCGATCTCACCCATCAGGTGATTTCTCACCAGGGTCATTTCGTCTTCGCCAGCCTCCTCTTGCATCAGAGTCTCAATCTCCTTTCTTATTTCGCTCAATACAGCATCACGGTATTCATTGGCTACGTCAGTCATCAGGGTGATGTAGCCCCTCTCCCTGAATGCGCCTGCGACGGCGTGAATACCGTAGGTGTACCCTTTGTCTTCCCTGATGTTGCGCATCAGCCGTGAGCCGAAATAACCTCCCAGTATCATTGTTGCCACCTGGAGGCCCTGGTAGTCCGGATGTGTCCGGGTGATCCCCTTCCATCCCATTCTGACAGTGCTCTGAACCGGGCTGGCTACTTCGCGAAAGATCATGCCGGGCTGCAGGGACTCAAACAGCAGTGATGGATATTCGGGCTTCACCCATCCGTTGCTGTTGCCGTGCCCGAAATAACGCTCCAGTACAGGCAGCACCCGTTCAGGCTCCCTGCCGGCAACGGTTATGTACATGTTTCCGGGCTGGTAATGTCTCTCATGGAACAACCGCAGGTCGGAAGTGCTCAGTGAACGGTAATCTGATTCCGTTGATATGCGTCCGTAAGGATTGCGTGAGCCGCAGAGTGCCTCGTAAAATGACTCCCTGGCTATAACCGATGTCTTCTGCCTTCCGGTCCGGAATGCCTGTACCCTTCTTTCTGTCAGCATCCTGAATTCATTTTCGGGGAAGGAGGGGCTGAACAGCACCTCGCCGGCCAGAGCCATGATCTCATCAAGCTTTCGCGTAATAGTCACAGCAACCAGCCCTGCTGTATCCTTGTCGGCCACATGGTTGAGCACGGCACCGGTACTGTCAATAAGATCATTTATGGTGGAAGCATCATGATTCAGCGTTCCCTCGGTAAGCATTGCATTTGCTGCTGAGGCGGACAGGTGGGCATCTTCCATGACCTGTCCTGCCCTGAAGCCGAATTCTACCCGCATCAGGTCGACGGTACCGTTGCCTACAAGATAAACAGGGACGCCGTTGCCCAGCTTCACCATGCCCGGGAGACTGGTGTCTCCCGCTGACGGTGTTATTATTCCGGGGATATTATGTCTCTCCTTGGCTTTCATCTCTGTTCCGGCAGGTAGTTAATAACAGTGTTGTTTTCTGTTCTGAAGGTATTCTGCGATGCCCGCATTATCTCACCGGCAGTAACACTCATATACTTTTCTTTCTCGGCATTGATGCCCTCAGCATCACCAAGCACCTCATGGTAAGCGATGTTGAATGCCTTGTTGGCGGCGCTCATGTAGGACATCAGTCGATGCGACTCGTACCTGTTGCGTGCCTTTTCCAGTTCTGCTGGTGTGACAGATTCCTCTGTCAGGCGGTTGAGCTCTGCAGTGACCGCTTCCTCAGCCATCGCGATGTCAGTACCGTCCCTCAGCCGGCCGCTGAAGATTACCAGGCCGGGATCAGCATCACCGGACAGGTAAATGTCAGCATCACTGAACAACTCCTTCTGCCTTACCAGCAGTGAAGGAAAACGGGCAGAGTCACACCCGGCAAGGATATCGGTCAACAGGTCGAGGATATAGAAGTCACGGCTGTTTCTTGCACCGGTATGATAGGTCATTAGAAGGTGCGCAGCAGGCACCTGCCGGCTGACTGTCAGCTCCCTTCGCCGTACTTGTTCAGGTTCGGCCGGCAGTATACGACTATCCGTGCTTCCGCCGGGTATCTCACCGAACCATTTCTCCGCAAGGGCAAATACCTCATCGGGATTAACCCTCCCGGCCACGCTCAGGATGGCGTTGGACGGATTGTAGAATCTGTCGTAGAACCGTCTGGCAGATTCGAGGTCAGCCTTTTCAATGTGGCTGATATCCATGCCTATCGTCGGCCATCGATAAGGATGTACCAGGTAGGCAAGAGGCCTGAGCAGCAGCATCAGGTCACCGTATGGCTGGTTCAGGTACCTCTGCCTGAACTCCTCGGTGACAACGCTCTTCTGATTGCTGAGCCTTTCCTCGTTCAGGTCCAGGCCCCTCATCCTGTCAGCCTCCAGCCAGAGAGCCGTCTCCAGGTTGTTGGCAGGCAGAGTTATATAATAGTTGGTTATATCATTGTTGGTGAAGGCGTTATTCTCTCCTCCGGCCATCATCACGGGAACATCGAATAAAGGAACAGCCGGAGTGCCCCCGAACATCAGATGCTCAAACAGATGTGCAAAGCCGGTGGCCCCGGGGTCCTCATCCCTGGATCCGACATCATAGAGAATGTTTACAGTGACCATTGGCGTGCCCTCATCCTGGTGCACCAGTACCCTCATCCCGTTGGCCAGCCTGTGCCGTATAAATCGTATCATGTATGCTAAATATGGCAAACTTACCAAAATAAACTTCTGCTCCTCATTTTATTATATATTTGTGAATTGTATATTTTCCAAATTCATTGTGGTTGCATTGAAGACTCTGTTAATAAAACAGATACGACAGCTAAAATCTTTCCTGACCGAGCAGCAGACCATGATTTACCTGCTCAGTTTTCTTGTGGGTATCACGAGCGCCCTGGCGGCGGTGGTAATGAAAAATGCCATCCACTATACCCATGATCTCTTTACCCAGGGAGTGATGAAGGGCGCAGCCGGGGTGCTTTCCCTTGCATACCCTATGTTCGGGATATTTCTGACGGTTCTGGCTGTTAAATACCTTGTGCGTGACAACATATCTCACGGGATATCCAGGGTGCTCTATGCCATCTCAAGGCGCAAGAGCTATATCAAACCTCATAACAACTGGTCATCTATTCTCACAAGTTCACTCACAATCGGCTTCGGCGGATCGGTGGGAGCGGAGGCACCAATAGTCCTTACCGGTGCATCCATAGGATCGAATATTGCAAAGTATTTCAAGCTTAATTACAAGAATGTGACCTTGCTGCTCGGCTGCGGAGTAGCCGGAGCTATCTCCGGCATCTTCAAGGCTCCGATCGGCGGAATCCTCTTTACCCTGGAGGTGCTGATGCTTGACCTGACGATGTCATCAATTGTGCCACTACTCATCTCCTCTGTTACGGCAGCCACCGTCGCTTTCTTCTTTATGGGCGACAACGTGCTGTTCTCATTCCAGGTCAGGCATGGCTTCCTGCTCAATGAGTTGCCATATTACCTGATCCTGGGAGTCTTCTGCGGGCTGGTGGGACTCTACTTTACCAGGGCAACGATCGGCATAGAGAAACTCTACGGCAAAATCACAAACAAATGGATAAGGATGATTCTCGGTGGATTGATGCTGGGAGCCCTTATTTATTTTTATCCTGCTCTTTACGGAGAAGGATATGAGACTGTGATGCTGCTGCTTAATGCCGAGAGCGGCAGCGCCCCGGGCATATTGATGTTCGGTCAGATTGGCTCCGGGTTCTGGGCATTTACAGTACTGATGGCCGGACTCCTGCTTCTCAAGGTCGTGGCTACTGCCTCCACCAACGGCGCTGGCGGGGTGGGAGGAATAGTGGCACCGGTGCTCTTCACCGGAGGCGTGGCAGGTTACTTCCTCTCGAGCCTCATGAACCACCTGTTCGATATCACACTCGTGGAAAGCAGCTTCACTCTCACTGCAATGGCTGGCGTCTTCGCGGCAGTGCTCCACGCCCCTCTCACGGCAATATTCCTGATCGCTGAGATTACAGAGGGTTATGGACTGCTCATCCCGCTGATCATGACTTCAACCGTGGCATTCATCACAAAACGAGCATTCCAGAAACACTCAATTTATAATGAACAACTCGCCCTCAGCGGTGAACTGATCACCCATGATAAGGACAAAGCGGCGATGACACTGCTTGACTGGAAAAAAGAGGTGGAGAAAGACCTGCTCACAGTAAGCCCGGAAGGCAACCTCGGCGACCTGGTAAGGCAGATCTCCAGGTCAAACCGAAACCTCTTTCCGGTAGTTGACGAGTTTGGAATTCTTGAAGGAGTGGTTCTCCTGGATGACGTGCGTGACAAAATGTTCAAACCGGACCTGTACAACAAGGTGACTGTCAGGGATCTGATGACTATACCTCCGTCATATATTGACCTAAACGAAAGGGGAGATGTTGTGCTTGATGCCTTTGAGCGAACGGGTGCATGGAATCTCCCGGTGCTTGACAGAGGCCGTTATGTGGGATTCATCTCCAAATCGAGGATTTTTGCCGCTTACCGCGAGCTCCTCAGGCAATTCTCAGATGAGTAGAAAACATGCTATATCACCTGAAACCACATCGGTTTTATATCCCTGATCAGGGAAAACATCCGTCATGAACAAACTTGAGATTTAAATGTATATTTGCCATTGAACCTCCGTTTACCGGTTTCAGTGAACATATTATTATCAACCGAATCAAGATTGTTACCATGGAAAGAGACAGCGTCATATTTGAACTGATCAGCCGCGAGCGCAAGCGCCAGACAGATGGCATTGAACTTATTGCATCCGAAAACTTTGTCAGCCCGCAGGTGCTTGAGGCAATGGGCTCCGTACTGACAAACAAATATGCCGAGGGCTATCCCGGCGCACGTTACTACGGTGGATGTGAGGTTGTTGACGAGGTTGAGCAGCTGGCAATAGACAGACTGAAGCAGTTATTTAATGCTGAGTATGCCAATGTGCAGCCCCATTCAGGAGCCCAGGCCAATATGGCGGTTTTCCTGACAGTGCTGAAGCCGGGTGACACCTTCCTGGGACTGAACCTTTCACACGGAGGACACCTCTCACACGGATCCCCGGTGAACTCGTCAGGCATACTCTACAGACCTGTGGCATACGGAGTGAAGGAGGAGACCGGCAGGGTGGACTATGATATGATGGAAGAGGTGGCTCTTGCAGAGCGGCCGAAACTGATCGTCGGCGGAGCCTCGGCTTACTCGAGGGAATGGGATTATGCCCGCATGCGCGCCATTGCAGACAGGGTGGGCGCATTGCTGATGATTGACATGGCACACCCGGCAGGACTCATCGCAGCAGGGCTGCTTGAAAATCCTCTCAAATACGCTCACATTGTGACGTCAACCACCCACAAAACCCTCAGGGGACCGCGCGGGGGAATCATTCTGATGGGCAAAGACTATCCCAACCCATGGGGTGTCACAACACCCAAGGGCGAGACAAAAATGATGTCTGCAATGCTTAATTCTGCCGTATTCCCCGGCATACAGGGAGGCCCCCTGGAGCATGTCATTGCAGCCAAGGCAGTATCCTTCGGTGAGGCACTCACACCTGAGTTCCGGGCCTACCAGCAGCAGGTGAAGAAAAATGCCGCAAGGATGGCAGAGGCCTTCATAGCACTGGGCTACAAGGTAATATCCGATGGAACTGACAACCATTCGATGCTTATCGATCTGAGAACCCGCTTCCCGGAGATTTCAGGCAAGAAGGTTGAGAATACACTGGTGAAAGCACATATTACAGTAAATAAGAATATGGTGCCCTTCGACTCCCGGTCACCGTTCCTGACCTCCGGAATAAGGGTGGGAACTCCCGCCGTTACAACACGCGGGCTCAAGGAGAGCGACATGGGAACCATCGTCAGCCTGTTTGACGAGGTGCTTGTCAATATTGAGAATGAGTCAGTCATAACGTCGGTGGGAGAGAAGGTGGTGAAGATGATGAAAGACTATCCTCTCTTTTCGATGTAGGAAATTATCAATTCCTTTATTACTTTTGTTTTATGGAGAAAGTTGACCCTCAGACTGACAACCTGATATTCGTAGTTGATGATGACCCCGTTATAACAGGGCTTGTCTCCGCACGTCTGCAAGCAGCCGGTTACAGGGTCAGGTCATTCGCGTATGCCGAGGAGTGTCTTGCCGTTCTTGCTGAGGAATTGCCCGATCTGATTATCCTTGATTTCTTCTTTTTCAAGGAGGGTGAGGTCCCGATGAACGGTATGGAAGCCTATGACGAGATTACCCGGATGGCACCGGAGATTCCCGTAATCATGCTCTCCGCCCAGGAAAAGGGAGAGGTGGTGCTGGAGTTTGCCCGTAAGGGTATCGCTGACTATGTCATCAAGGATACGGACCTGATTGACAACCTCCAGATGTCAGTCAAGGAGGTCCTCGAGAGATAGCCCGCTGGCCTGATGGAATGGTACATGTACCTGGCTGTCATAGCCGCAGGCCTCTTCGCAGGATTTGTGAATACCCTTGCCGGCAGCGGATCACTGATTACTCTTCCCCTTCTGATGTTCCTCGGCCTTCCGGCCAATATCGCCAACGGAACCAACCGTATAGGGGTCTTTGTGCAGAGCCTTGTCAGCAGCATCAGTTTTAAAAAGCAGAAACTATACACCATAGACGAGGGTCTGTGGATGTCCGTTCCGGCTGTCGCCGGCGCACTGCTTGGATCACTTGTTGCCGTGAGGATCAATGAGCGCATTATGGAACTGCTCATCGGAGGACTGCTGATCATCATGTTCTTCATAATTCTCTACAAACCTGAGCAATGGGTGAAGGAACATGCCCGGTCAGCGATGCTGAGGCGCCGGTGGTGGGTGCCGGTGATCTTTTTTGTCATAGGCATATACGGTGGTTTCATACAGGCCGGTGTTGGATTCTTTCTACTGGGCGCCCTGGTATTGGGCGCCGGTCTGGGCCTCACCAGGGCAAACGCTCACAAGGTGCTGATAGTAGCTGCAATGACTTCAATTGCCCTGGTGGTATTCATAATCAGTGACCAGATCTATTATCTCTACGGTATTGTACTGGCTGTAGGCCAGGGTGCCGGCGCATGGCTCGGCTCAAGAGTGGCCGTAAACTGGGGTCCCAGGGTGGTGCGGGTTATCCTGCTGGTGGCTATAATGGCTTCGGCAATAAAACTTACAGGCCTGTTTGACCTTATGATCAAGCTCCTCTGAAAAGAGAAAATATTATTTCAGACGGAAGATATAGGTGATTGTCCCTTTCTGAATAATTGGGGCATCATTGCTGCTTTCAAACGTGGTCTTCAGCGCTGCATCCTTTGCCAGCTTGAGCAGATCCCCATCGAGTGTGGTCGATCCTTTGATGCCGGGAGTCGCATCAGTGACCCTTCCGTTACGGTCAACTGTTATCGCAACAACTACAGTACCCTCTTTCTGGAGATCATAGGGAGGTTTTATAAGTGACTTAGCTTTTCTTCCGCCGAGGTCAAAAGATATACCTTCTGTTCCCTGACCTCCGCCCGGTCCGTAATTGGGTGCATCAGGTGTACCTGACACAACACCCTGGTTGCCCTGCCCGCCTGCTACCCCCTGGCTCTGGCCTGAAGTGCCGACATTTCCCGGGTTGCTGAAGGCACCCCTGGCCCTGGCATTCTGCTGGTCGATACGCCGCTGCTCTTCCTCCCTCTTACGCTTCTCAGCCTCCTCCTTCTGAATCCGTTCCCGCTCAGCCTCCAGTTCCAGCTGCCGCCTGATCTCTGCCGCACGTGCCTCAGCCTGCCGCTTCAGCTCCTCCGGACTGGGTTCTTTCTTCTTCACCTCTACAGCCTCCTCGAAATCCTGGGTAAGCAATGCCTCCTCAGCTCCGGCATCCCCGGCAGACGGAGGAGGAGGAGGGGGTGTGACAGGCTCGGGCGCCGGCTCAAAAAGACCGCTACCCGTCTCGTCAAAACCAAAGTTGACAAGAAGACCCTCCTCTACCGGCTCAGGTATCTTTACCCGGAAGGTCACAAAGATGATCAGCAGTGCAAGCAACAGATGTACTATGGCACTGATAATCAGACCCTGTTTCCTTTCTTTCGTGAGAGGTTCTGTGGCGCTATTTTGGCGTAGTGGCAAGTATTAGCTTGTACTGGTTTTTGGCTGCAATATTCATAACGTTGACTACATACTCAACAGGAACACTCCTGTCAGCATGTACCGATATGTATATCTCGGGACTGTCCTGCACCCTCGACTGCAATGCACTCTCGAGGAATTCAAGATCTATGGGCTGATCTTCAATGAAATACTGAAGATCCTTTGTGATTGA
Organism: Bacteroidales bacterium; assembly: GCA_034002785.1. Classification (GTDB taxonomy): domain Bacteria; phylum Bacteroidota; class Bacteroidia; order Bacteroidales; family VadinHA17; genus SR-FBR-E99. Next base: position 41,859 of record JAVEZX010000003.1, on the reverse strand, counting down.
TACTGTGGTCAGCGGACGGGCTGAAGACTGGGTAGTGCCCTTCGGCAAAAGCAGCTTCAACGCAGTCGGATGCACCAGGGTGGAGGTCAGCATGAAGAACAACAGCAGCAGGAATACAATATCAGACATGCCTGCATTGCTGAAGTTGACACTGACCTTATTCTTATTGGTGATTGCCATCTGTTACTGTTTTACAGGTTCATTGAGGATGTCAAGGAACTCGGTGGAGGTGGTCTCAAGCTGGAACACCACGTTCTCAACCCTTACCACAAGCAGGTTGTATCCGAAATAGGCAAGAATACCCAGGATCAGACCTCCTACCGTTGTAATGAGCGCCGTGTAGATACCACCGCTGAGGGTGCTTATGTCAAGACTGTTACCGGCAAGTGACATCTCGTAGAATGCCTGCACCATCCCAATCACGGTACCGAAGAATCCCATCAGGGGTGCGGCACCGGCAATCGTGGCCAGCGTCGGGAACCGTTTCTCCAGCTTGTGTATCTCAAGCTTTCCCACGTTCTCTATCGCGGCGGTAACATCCGCCAGTGGCCTGCCGAGACGTGCTATGCCCTTCTCCACCATCCTGGCCTGGGGTGAACTGGTCTGACGGCAGAGCTGCAACGCTGCATCTACCTTCCCGTCATACATGTAATCCTTTATGCGGTTCATGAAGTTGGCGTCGCCTTTCGATGCCTTCTTGATAACCAGGTATCTTTCTACGAATATATACAACGCAAGAAACGAAAGCAGGGTGATGAGGTACATAACCCATCCCCCTGACAGGTAAAGGTCAGCCAGTGACATTGTTGCCTCTTCTCCGGCAGCGGCGGCTGTTGTACCCTGTAATAAAATGCTAGCTGATATCATTGTCTGTGGTTTAAGATGTTAACAGTTTGATTTGCCTTTTTGTATCATCGGGCGAATATAGTAAAAAACGTATTACATCCCCTGTAAGTATACCATTGTTCATAACTAGAAGCCATTGTTAACAGGTTGTTGCTCATCAGTCTCTTCCTCTCCGCCGGTCTTCTTCCTGCGCCTCTCTTCCGGCCTGACGAAGATATCCTTCAGGGTATTGAAGTCACGCCTGAAGAAAAGCCCGACCCCCTGTGTGTATGGGTGAACCTGGTAGTAGAGATTGTAGTTTGACCTGTTGAATACCTTGAATCTCAGCATGTCAGTAAGCCTGACCTCCACGGTGAACTCCCCGCTTATATTGCTGGTTGTGGTGTTCGCCTGGTTCCCCCTGACGTCTACATTTCCGTTGACTGTAACCTTGTCATTCAACAGCTGCGTGGAGAGAGCAAGCTCAACCTCCTGGTCGGTCAGCTCACTGCCGGGCCTGTAGTTGAACCCGATGTCGAAATCATTGCTGATCTGTGACAACCAGTTGCTCAGCTGGTTGGAGAGCATCTCGGTGGTTGTGGTGAAACCTACGTTCGGCGACACGGGTGAACCGACCTGCCCAATCTGGACTCCGGCAGTTGATCCGGAGTTGTAAAGCGAAGGGTCAGTATAGAAACTGTTCATTACCAGGAGGTAAAGGAACTGCCGGCTGAGTTCCTCCTCCGTATCGATGGCAACCCGCAGCAGCTCACGGGTCCTCTCATCAGCCGTCGGCAGGTTTATGTCGAAACTGACGGAGGGATTGAGCAATCTGCCGGAAAGATTAAGAATACACTCAACAGGAAGCTTGACCTTCAGTTCGGAGAACTCCTCCTCCCCAAAGATCTCCGAGAGAGCTGCCTTGGTCCTGTAGAGGGCTCTCAGATTCAGGCTGGCATCCTCAATGGGACCGTTCCACGAGACAGTACCTCCCTCCTCCACTGCAAACCTTTTGTTCAGAATGTTCCCGAGGGTAAAGAGATAATCACCCTCATCTATTACGTAATTCCCTGCCATTCTGACGTCTCCCCGTGAGTTGAGGGAAATATTCAGCTTTCCTTCGCCACGTCCCCTGATGACACCCCCTGAAGTCTCGTCCAGTATCAGCTGAACCTCAGCCTCGGGCGTCACATCAAGATCGAAGTTGAGCTCTATATTGCTGTCCTGTTTCTTCCTCGAGAAAGCGCTTTGCTCAGCCTCGTTCTCTTTCTTTTCCTTGTCCCGGTCAATAAAGGTGATATACGGATAGTCACTCACGCTTGCCGATGAGTTGAGAGGAACAAAGAATTCGGTATTCATATCGGTCCTGGCGGAGATGTTGAAGACGAGCCCGCCCTCATTTCCCCTGATACCTGCATAGCCTGACGCATAGGCAGTTCCGTAGAAGCTGTCACTGTCTTTTGGCTTCGTGTTAAGTACAAGCATTTTCTCCATGTTGATGTCAAAAGTGACACCGATATCCTGAAATGACTTGTGGGTAAGCATCCCGTTGATGGTTCCCTGGTTACGCTTTTCGTCAAATATCCTTATGTTTCTGAAGATGATGCCTGAAGGAGAAAACCTCACGCTGTCAGTGAAGCTGTACCTGGTCTGAAGAAAATCGATCTTCATGGAGGCGTCACGGGCCATCACCGAACCGGACATCTCGAGCTGCTTGAGCTTGCCTCTAAGCCTGATGGTACCTGTTGCCAGACCCCTGACATCAGAAGCAAAAGCCTTTACGAAAGGATTCAGAATGTCAAGCGGCAGATCGAAGGTGCTTACGGCAATGTCAGCCATCCTGCCGGCAGGAGCGTAGCTGCCTTTTATGTCAATGGACTTGCGTCCCGCAAAATCGTTGCTAACATCTATTACAGCCACTTTTCTCCTGGGATCCCACTCACTGCTGATTGACACCAACCCGTAGTTGTGATCATTCATCCTGAAGTCCGAAACAGTGATACTGCTCTCGAAGAGCAGGTCATTATATACGTCCGAGAGCGTTATGCTTCCCCTCATCAAACCGTCAAAGCTCATCAGGGGCTGTTCTTCCGTATTGTCCGGACCCGGGGATATAAGGTTGTTGAGGTATGACATGTTGAGTCCTGCGAAGCTCAGTGACAGCCTCTCTTCCGCCTCTCTTGAAAGCTTCCCGTCAAGCCTGATGTAATTTGTACTGCTGCTTACGAGGATATTGTCAAAAAATGTACTGGTGGAATCAATCACGATTCTTGCCGGACTTATGTTCCACGGTACGCGGTTTACCGTGACACCGGCCGGCAGCACGGCAACTGTCATTACCGGCATGTTCATTTCGTTTATGCTGAAGAAGCCCCGTGCCTTTACCTCCCCGAGAGTCCGGCCGTCATCCCTGTTGTCCCACTCCATTGCAAGATCAACAGTGTCGCCTTTGCCCACTAACCCCAGAATGAAATTGTTTAGCTCAGATTTATCGGGCAGCAGAAGCGTGTCGGCGGTAACCTCAACGGTAACTTTTTCTCCGGTTACCCTGCCTTTCATGTTCATCTGTCCCATCCGCAAGCCGGCATAGGTGATTGCACCGGCCTTGACCTCTGCAGTCATCTCAGGACTGTCCGACCAGAAGTGGCCTGTCAGACTCGTACCCTCGGATATGCTTAATCCGGTCCCGAGAAAAGCATTCAGCCTGTCTGCCTTTTTAATGCGTGCATCAACCGTAAACATTGCCTCGGAGGCAGTAGCTTCCTGTTTCGGCACCGGCTGCGTGAACTTTGACGGGAAGATCCCTGCCAGCATTCCGGAAACACTTCTCCCGATAGCATCGAAAGTATAGAGTCCCCTGACCTCGGCATCGATGAAGTCAGATCTGAGGCTCAGCAATGGCTCACCCCCGACGACAGATGACCTGACAAGGAAATCATATATGCTCAGTTTCCCGTTTGAGTTTTCCAGGGTTGAATTTATCAGCCTGAGATCTCCCTCAAGATTGTCAATACGGTTGCCCCTGAAGTTTGCCGTTACAAGGGCTGAAGCAGTGAAAACAGAATCCTTCCTTATGAGCTTAAGTGTATGCAGATCGGCATGGGCCAGGTTCATGCTGAAATCAAACTCGGGCTTTGTTTTCTCAAGGTCGAACCTGCCCATCAGATCCATCTCTATGTTTGGCTCCCTGACAACGACACTCCCGTCCCAGACCCTGTCGGCATATGTTCCTGATATACTGATGTTTCTGTAGAGATAATCATTTATCTCCACACTGTCAACGACGCCATTTATGGTTGCTGACAACCGTTTGAACGACTCCATCGAACCGTCAATTTCCGCATGCATCCACAGCCCGCCGAACATCTTATCGTTCTTAGCCATGAAACCCAGGTCCACATCACTTGTCCTCAGTGAACCCCTGAAACCGAAGGTGTTCCTGCCGTCAGGCCTTAGCGACAGGTCCGTTGAAAAAGTCCCGCGCTCGGTGGTGAGCTTCCCGAAAGAGACGAAGTCAGTTGTGAAGCCGGTGAAACTTCCCTGGTATGAGATGATTCCCAGGTCATGGACAACGGCAGGCAGCTGCAGAGGTTTCTTGCCCGGGAGATAAAAGCTTTCTGCATCCTCCGCGCTGGTCTTCATGTCAGTGAAGTCGATGAAAAGATAACTGTCTGAAAGCACCGGCAGTCCGGTAATGTCAAAATCAAACCTTAGCCTGGTTGCCGATGCATAATCAATGAGAATGTTTCTTCCCTTCATTGCAGCCACCGTACCGCTTACACGGCCGGACATCCTGATGGTTTCATTCACGCCATAGATCGGCCTGACAAAATATGCGAGATCCGATGTATGTATTGCTGACCTGTTGAAAAGGAGGTCCATCCTCACACCGTTAATGAAATCTCTCCACGAAGCCGTATCCGCGGGCATCAGCAGAATCTTCTCAGCTGAGATGGAGCTGGAGTCCGTGATTACGTCAATCTCCCTGAAACTCAGGTCACTCTGCTGAACCGCCAGGTTCATGTCAATGCTTCTGGCGGTGAATCCTCCCGCCTCTGCGAAGCTTATACCCCGGAGCACCATGCTTACAGAGTCGGGATTGATGAGCAGGTCACGGATCTTGCCGTTGATCTGCCCTATCTGCATCTTCTTGAAATTTACACTTCCCGGAATTACTCCTGCAGTGTCAGATTCATTATGGAGCAGGAAGGAGCCGTCGAAGATGTCAATATCTGCCAGTCTGATCTCGATCCTCTTCGTGCTGTCAGCTTCACCCTCCCGCTTAAGTATCCTGAGGTATTCCGTCAGGTTCATGATACCGGCAGTGTCCTGCACCATCCTGAAATCAGGCTTGTACAGATCAACCCTTCCGAACCTGTAGATATTTCGACCGGGCCTTATTTCCCTGAGCCTCACGTCAAGCCGTTCAGCAGCAAGGAGAGTATCTCCTCTCAGGTCCCTGAACAGTATATCATTCAGAATTATCTCATGCCACAGCGAATAGGAGACACGGCCCAGACTGATCTCGCCGCCAGTCTTGCCTGAGATAACCGTCGCAATCTTGTTTACCGCAAATGTCTGGATACGCGGGGCCCTCAGCAGCAGGAAGAGAATAACAGGCACCATAATCAGCACACCGGTTATGATGAGAAGGACCCTGACGATTTTTTTAATAATTTTGGCCATTCAACAATGAAATTCCCGCTGCAGGCGAAGTTATAAAAAAGAGTGATACAAAAATGGCACCAGAAATTACGATCCTCGCGATAGAATCGTCCTGTGATGATACCTCGGCAGCTGTTATCAGCGATGGCTTCGTCCTATCCAGCCTGATTGCCAACCAGGCAGTGCACCAGGCTTACGGCGGGGTGGTGCCGGAACTGGCATCAAGAGCTCACCAGGCAAACATTGTTCCGGTGGTAGACAGGGCACTGGCTGCAGCAGGCAAGAGAGCTGATCAGATAAGTGCCGTGGCATTCACCCGGGGACCTGGACTGCTTGGTTCACTCCTCGTAGGTACATCATTTGCCAAAGGATTCGCTATGGCTCAAAACATCCCGCTGATAGAGGTAAACCACCTGCAGGCTCACGTTATGTCTCATTTCATACTGGAACATGGCAGGGAAAACCGCATCCCGGGATTCCCGTTCCTCTGCCTGCTCGTATCCGGGGGACATACCCAGCTTATAGTTATCCGTGACCATCTCTCAATGGAACTGATAGGAAATACTATTGACGACGCTGCCGGAGAGGCCTTCGACAAGTGCGCAAAGGTGATGGGCCTGCCGTATCCCGGCGGACCGGTGATAGACAAGCTGGCTGCCCAGGGCAACCCTGATGCATTTCGCTTTGCAAAACCGAGAATACAGGGACTCAATTTCAGCTTCTCGGGCCTTAAAACCAGCTTCCTCTATTTTCTTAGGGACAGGGTGGGAGAAGACCCCGGATTTATCGCTGCCAGTCTTAATGACCTGGCTGCCTCATTGCAGCGCACAATCATTGAAATCCTTATAGCCAAGCTGGTTAGAGCTTCAAAAGAGACCGGAATAAGGGAGATCGGCATTGCCGGAGGAGTATCGGCCAATGCAGGCCTAAGAAAAGCAGCCACACTGGAGGCGGAAAAACGCGATTGGAATCTCTTCCTTCCGGAGTTCAGATATACGACTGATAATGCCGCAATGATTGGTATTACTGGTTATTACAAATACCTCCGGTCCGAATTCACTGATCACTCTGTGGTGCCTGCTGCCCGGATTGAAACCTGAATGCCTCTGTTCCCGGATAATAAAAACGGCGGCGGGCTATCTGTTCCGGATAAATGAAATAATCAAGATCAGCCTCTGCACAGAGCTTCCCTTCACCGTCAAACAACGAGGCCGACAACAGTGCGTTCTTCTCTCCCTTCGTTACCAGTCTGGCTTCTACAGATACCTTCCCTTTGCTGATATAGACAGGTTTGAGATACCTGACAGTCAGTGAGGCGGTAACGCCTGAAGTGCCTGCCTTGACATAAACGCACCATGCTCCTGCCTCATCAAGAAGCGTTGCAATGATCCCGCCGTGCAGCACATTGAGATACCCCTGGAAAACCGGATCAGGTTGCCATGAGGCATACAGCTTCTCATCATCCTCCTCGAATGTAAGCTTCAGCCCGACATGATTGCCGGGAGAACACCCGAAACACATGTAATCATCAGGTTTAAACGGATTCCTGATTTTCCTTCTTTCTTTCATTTGACAGTTGCTTTTTCTTTTTCTGCTGAGCCAGCCAGGCTGAGAGGTAAAGAACCGAAATGACCGCGTACGCCAGTCCTACGATGAAGGTTACAGCAGCAAGAGCAAATGAAGGTTCTTCCTTCGGCCCCATGGCTGTACTCAACCTGTACCTGAAACCGTAAATAGTGAGAAACATGACTGTTCCTGAGAGCACAATCCCAAGAAGAACCATCAACCCGTCAATATGTGTCGTGCTCCTGTAAACAGGACTCTTCCTGAATTCGGCATAGGTGGCCCTGGCATATGCCTCGGCCCGCTTCCTTGCCTCAGCCTGCCGGTAATTTACCCATGCCTGGTAATTCCTGCGCACCTCTTCCTCTCTAATATTCCTGCCGTGCGGATGCGACGTCAGGTATTCATAAGCTTCGGTCACACGGATGAATATCTCCTCTGCCTCAGGAGAATGATTGCGGTCAGGATGGTACTCCATTGCCTTCTTCCTGTAGGCTCTCCTGATCTCATCTTCTGAGGCACCCTGCCTGATGCCAAGTATCCTGTAATAGTCCCAGAGGTTCATCTTCAAACGTTATCTCTAAATAAGGACATTTTTTTGTCAGTACTGATGTTCTTCATGCTGTTTTTACCGTTATTCTTATAAATTTGGAATTTAAACAAAATCTAAATAACGATTTTTAATGGATAGCTCCCGGCTCCTTTTTGCATTTGGCATCACTCTCTTTGCAGGCCTCGCCACCGGGATAGGAGGATTGATCGCTTTCTTTGCCAAACGCACCAAGACAACATTTCTCGCATTCTCACTTGGGTTTTCAGCTGGAGTGATGGTCTTCATATCATTTACTGAGATTCTGACGGAAGCCGGACAATTAATGCAGATGGCCTATGATAAGGATACTGCAGCCTGGCTCACCTTTATCTCATTCGTTGCAGGCATAGGTTTGTCCGCTGCGATAGATAAGATCCTCCCCTCAGAGGGTAACCCCCACGAGCTGAAAAGAGTGGAGCAGATGCATCCTGAGACCCGTGATCCAGACAAGCCTGAATGCCAGGGAAGAAAGATGCATGCCCGGGGCCGGCAAGGTATCAGAGACCAGAAACTGATGCGGCTGGGAATATTTACTGCCGTGGCAATCGGAATCCATAACTTCCCCGAGGGGATGGCCACCTTTATGTCGGCAATGTCTGATGTGACTGTGGGTGTGAGCATTGCAGTGGCTGTTGCCATTCATAATATACCTGAAGGAATTGCTGTATCCGTACCTGTCTATTATGCTACCGGCTCCAGGAGAAAGGCTCTGACATGGTCAATACTGTCAGGTTTTTCAGAGCCGATAGGCGCATTCGCCGGCTATTTTATACTCACTCTCTTCAAGACTGACGTGAGCCTGGGATATGTCTTTGCCATGGTGGCAGGAATCATGGTTTATATCTCGTTTGATGAATTGTTGCCCGCTGCGCACAAGTATGGCAAGCATCATGTAGCCATCTATGGTCTCATAAGCGGTATGATTGTGATCGGCCTCAGCCTGATATTGCTTGGTTGACAGGTCCCTGAAACATCTATGTGTTCCGGACACTGTAAGCCTGAAAAATTATCAATGACTTATGACAGCTGTCTCCTCCGGTACGTGCTTGTGTCTGAACAGAACGGCGAAGAGAATGGCAACCACCAGGGCATAAGCGGCAAACGACATCCAGATACCAGGCCAGTCTTTGACGAGACTTACCGGGTCTTCAAACCACCTTCTGATAGCCTGCCCGGCAATCAGATTTCCAAGCACGGCGCCTATCCCGTTGGTCATCAGCATAAAAACACCCTGTGCCGAAGCAGTGATCTTTGAGTCAGTGTTTTTTTCCACAAACAGGGCTCCCGATATATTGAAGAAATCAAATGCCATTCCGTAAACAATGCAGGAGGTGATAATCAGTATAAAACCGGTGACCGTATTGCCGGCCAGACCGAACAGGGCGAAACGGAGCACCCAGGCTGCCATACTGAAGAGCATCACTTTCTTGATCCCGAAATACCTCAGGAAGAAAGGAATCGAAAGGATAAACAGTGTTTCGGATATCTGTGATATTGAGAGTATTATAGTGGAGAAGTTATTAATGAGTCCCCCTTTCGGGAAGACAGTGGCATCCTGGAGAAAACTGTCGCCGTAGGCATTGGTCAGCTGAAGGGCGCCGCCCAGCAGCATGCTGAAGATAAAAAACAACAGCATTTTCTTTTGCCGGAACAGCACGAATGCGTTTAACCCCAGTCTCTGAACCAGAGTTTTCTTTTCAGTAGTATCACTTTCTACTTTATTTACAGCCGGTAACATGAAGAATGAAAAGATAGCCAGGCAGAATGCAGAAACAGCTGCAATAATGAAAGAGACTTTTATGCTAAATCCCAGACCCCATGGTTTGGTGAAGAAGTTTGTCACCCACATGGCGATGATAAAGCCTACCGTACCCCACACCCGGATTGGCGGGAAGTATTCTGTGGGCTCTTTCCCTTCTCTTTTCAGCAGCCTGAAACCGATGGAGTTATCCAGGCCGATTGTCGGCATATAGAAGCACATCGCAAGCAGCAGAAGCCAGAAGAAGGGTAGTGGCGCTTCAATCAGTGGCAGGAAGCACATTGTTGCCCCGAACAACAGGTGAAGTATAGCGTAGACATAATTTGCCTTCCATTTATCGGCAATAATCCCGAACAAGGTGGGCATAATCAGTGACGCGAAGCCCATGGTTGAGAAGACCAGGCCAAACTCAGCACCGTTCCATTGTTTCTCCACGAACCCGTAATGACCCAGAGTCATCATCCATGCCCCCCACATAAAGAACTGGAGGAAATTCATGATTATCAGCCGGCGTTTAAGTCCCATAACCCTCACTTATATGTATTAATTGATCCGCGAATATAGCAAACTAAACCGTACCAAAGAGCCTGTCACCCGCATCTCCGAGTCCGGGAACGATATAGCCATTATCATTGAGATGACTGTCGATGGCTGCAAGGTAGATATCTACATCAGGATGTTCATTTTCAACCCTTCTCACCCCTTCCGGAGCCCCTACGATACATACCAGCCTGATAGTCACTGCACCTCTCTTCTTTACCGCCCCGATGGCTGCACTGGCACTGCCACCGGTGGCAAGCATCGGATCCAGCACCATAACCACGGCACCCGATATATCCGCAGGAAATTTGGCATAGTATTCGGTGGGCTCCAGTGTCTCATGGTCACGCACAAGACCTATGTGACCCACCCTGGCGGTAGTGATCAGGCTGGTAATGCCGTCTACCATCCCCAGCCCGGCCCGAAGCACAGGCACAAGTATTATCTCCCTTGACAACTCTGAGGTGACACAGGAGGAGAGAGGCGTGTCAATCACCACCTCGCGGAGCGGCAGATCACGTGTTATCTCATAGGCCATCAGGCCGGCTATCTCATTTACATTCTGCCGGAAATCCCTTGTGCCGGTCTCTTTTCTCCTGATCAGCGACAATTTATGCGTTATCAGGGGATGGTTGATTAGCTTAAGCATACTGATGCCCTGCCTATTCGTTCGGATAACCTACCGGATTGTTCAGAAGTGGCTGCTGCGTTGCTGAGAGCGAGAGCAGCTTACTGAGCCCCTCCACATCCATTGATGCCCGGGGACGGGTTACAAGTCCTGTTCCCGCACAGAAAACGGAGATATTCTGCGAAACTATCCCGGCATCCATTGATGCCCAGCTTAGCTTGCGGGTGTTGTCATCACCTCTGAACCTGGATATCTCTGATACAAGGACCATCATGACCGGTGCATTGGCAAAATTGGTCTGCCGTTCAGAAACAAGCTTGCGGTTGTCACCTGCTGCGATACCCTTGAGAATATGATTTTTGGCATCGTAAAAGTATGCTCCGGACTTCATCAAAACGTAGATGTCTATATCCTGTGCATTGACAGCCGTGGGAGCTGTCCTCTTACCGCTTTCAGGCCTGTTGACGCCAAGTGAAGCCCACAGCAGGTCTGACAGATCCTGCAGCGACAGCTCCCTGGAGCTGAAAGATGTTGCTGAGGCTCTTTTTTCAAAAGCCTTCATTATTGTCAGTCCCCGCTCCATGTCAGGCGCATTCAGTTTGATGTCCTGCAATGTCTGGGCGCAGAGACTACCTGTAATAAGCATCATCATGGCAAGAAAGGTTATGCTCTTCATCTGAAAGGTTTTTAGCTATCGGCTTACTTTATGAACTTGTATGTCAGACCAACGCCAATCACCTCCTTGAACTGAGCGCGCTTGCCCATAATTGGCTCACCCTCATAACCTTCGTCAATCTTAATGAGAATATCATCATCATACAGCAGATGAGTGTTCACGGTTGCTGAAATGAACTCGTTTACCTTCATAACCAGCAGAGCCTCCCAGCTGATGTCAATATTCTGGGGATTCTTCAGGTAATTGGTGAAGAGGTCAAGCTTGGTAAGGAAATTTACATTTTTTACTATCTCGTCCTTCTTGTACGCGATGTTGGCATAGGCACCCAGCTCAGGCCTGAACTTCTTCCCCGGCTCGACCCCGAAGGCGCCTATTGCAGAGAGGTCATCATCCATGACTATTGTGTTCTTGGATGTAACAGGGGAGAGGAACATCGAAAACTGTGGGTTCGGCTTGTAGTCCATACCCAGGGAGAAGAGCAGGTATGCCGGCGAAAGCAGCCCGGATATCTTGTTTTCGGTGTCAGGGTAATTGTATCCGTCGTCCATCTGAGTCCTGAAACTCATCAGTCCGGAATAGAACCATTTTTCGGAAGCCTTTTGCCCGTACTTCGACTGGAAGTCTATGCGGTCATCTGTCTTGACCCATCCCAGGTCATTACCCTTCTGGAGCATCTTTCCATAGCCGATTGTGAGGGCGTTATCCCAGCCCGACTTTTCGTTCCTGAGGTTTGCAGCCAGGTTTATCAGTCCGTTGAGAGCCACCGAATTCTGTCCGCCGGCTGCCCAGTTGGTAAATGATGCCTGGGCCATATTCAGGGAGAAGACCCCGCTTTTGTGCCAGCCAAGAGTTGTATCGGCAGCCTGGCCGTTAGCCTCAGTCTGAAATCCGGCTATCACTACAAATACAATGAATGCAATTACAGATTTTCTCATTTTGATTATTTTTTGCAATTATAAAAAAAGGGGAAACAACTTTTATACCTATGCAGGACAGGAGATCATGCAGCGTCACTGTTGATCGAGTGTCCCGAATACTTTTCTGAGCAGTGGTGTGACTCTTGCATCAACCTCTTTCCTGATTCTCAGCTCTTCGCCTTCCATCTTAAGGAAAACGCCTTCCAGTGCTTTCCTGGTCAGAAAATCGTCAAGATCAGTATTGACAGGCTTGAACCCTGCAATCTTTCCTGCAACACTGTTGGCCACACTGTTCCATTTGTCGGTCAGGGTGGTCCATGACTCCCGGGCTGAGATGCCTGCTACTATCTCCTTACCTGTTGATGCACTGATTTTTGGCCTGTAGAGAGTGTAGAGCTCCTCCTGAGTGGTGCTTCTGAGGTATGATGTGGCGGCGTTGTCTTCTCCGTGAAGGATGTTGTAACCGTCCGTGATTGTCATTTGCACCACTGAATTCACGAAGATGGGGGCAACCTCCCTGGCGGCATCTTCAGCGGCCCTGTTAATGCTAAGTATCACATTTTCAATGAGCTGCTGCCCTCCCGGAATCTTCCCGATGTTTTCAATTATTACCCTTGCCTCTTCAGGCAGCGGTATCTTCACAGCCGGGTCACTGTAATAACCGTTCTCTGATGCCAGCTTCCCGGCGGCATTACGCGCTCCGACTGTCAAAGCCTCCTTCAGGCCGCCGATTATGTCGCCCTCCGTCAGTTGCTTTACCACTGACGCAGTCTGAATTACTTTCATCAGCTCAGCACAGCCCGGTAATATCAGAACAGAGGCCGCCAGCACGGCAATAACCGCCAGCAGCCTCCACTTTCTTATCATGCCTGTCATATTGCCTGGTATGGTATCAGCGTTTGTTGCTCCTGTTCAGACTCCTTGATTTCAAGAATCTCGATGACCACATACTTGCTCATGCCTCGCCACGGGAGCGGTGCAATATACTCCTTGTAGCGCAGTTCCACAAACTTGCCGCTAGCTCTTTCAAGCAGAACAGCCAGGCTGTCATCCACAATGCTGAAGTCGAACTCGTTGCTCTGGATAGCCCCTGGAGTGGGTGTCTTGAACCCTGTCTGTATCAGCTTCCCTTCCCAGGTTTTGAAGACGTAGCCCTTCCTGACCAGGTAGTTGAGATCACCCGCTTTTACTCCTTCGCCAAAAACGAAGTAATGACGCCACCAGAAGATGACAGCAAAAACAATCAGCAGGACAATTATCCCGATTGTAACTACTTTTTTCATTTTATACAGTCAGGGTATCAGGCTTTCTTGTCTTCCTGGATGTCGTCGTCGTCCTTGTCCCTGAGCCGCTCCTTAACCTCGGCGAAGGTTGTCTTCATGGTATCCCATATGGAATCGGCACCATCCTTGACGGCATCCCAAGCATCGGCTCCTGATTCCTTCAGGTCCTTCAGCTTCGATTTGCCCTCATCCATCTTGAGCTCCATCTTGTCTATAGTCTCCTGGTATTTCTGCTTCTTCTCAGCAGTAGCATTTTTGGCCTTTTCCTTCAGCCTGTCTATATCACTCCTCCATTCATCAAGCTGGTCCTGAATCTTCTGCTGGTAGCTCTCTTTCTGTTCCTGATTTTCCATTTTTTATGATTTTGCGTTAATAAATATGAATCTGTCTTCTCAATAAAGCTTTACCGTGTTCATTTTGTCTATGAAACGCTGAACAACTGCCTGCTGGGCATCTATCTTTGATTTCATGACATCCTGCTCATTTTCATTCCTTGGTATTGACCTGTCTGCCTGGTCAATTTTTGACTTCGCCTTGTTGATCTTTTTCTCAGCCTTTTCTATCTCTCTCTGCAGCTTACTGCGTCTCTTCTCAAGCTCATCCACCTGCTTCGACATGGCATCTCTTCCGGCACCCACCGGCATTGCAATCATCTCATTGTTCTTGTTGATGATTTCGTTTGACAGAAGGCTTAGCTCGTTGTGCTTGACAAGAAGCTTTTCCTGCTCGTCATTAACTGTATTCCTGTTGCTCTTCGCTGTTCTCTGGCTACGGGCCTTGCTGCTCTCCAGGCTGCCAAGATCCTTGTTCAGGTCCCGGAGGATCTTCTCTTCCGCCGCAAGCTCATCCTTTATAAAATCAATGTACTGCGACTTGGCAAATTCCTTCAGGTAGTCCTTTGCAGAGGTCAGTTGAATGTCTCCTGATGCGGGCTCCACGTACAGATCCTTCTTGAGCTCGATACATACAAGCAGCCTGTTCAGGGTGTCCTCATTCATCAGCCGGCTGTAGATGTTGACCGGGGCCGGAGAGACCTGCTTGATAATGGCGCCGAAAATCGTCATCTCGCCGTTCTCTGTCTGAACCTTCGATTTGGTACCGCTCTCCTGAGTCTTTATCCAGCTCTTGAGTACATTGTCAAAGTTGGCTTCCGGTATTGTAACATTGAATCCCGGATAGAGATAATTCCCGAACTGAACACTGTCTTCAAGCACCTTGATCGGCTTCTGCCCGTAAAGCCCCGGCGCCGCAATCAGCAGAGCAACGCATAATGAAAGGAAGTATGGTTTCATCTTGAATAATTTTAGATCATCTATCAAAGATATAATCTTTTCGCGAAAATCTACAATTTGAGGGGGTAAAATTGATCCTCGAGGGTCAGCTGATCCGGTCATGGCCTGCAACTTCCAGCGTGGCTCTCTCTCCCTCCCTGATAATTTCCCCTGCTTTGTAAAAATCATAGGTTCCGTACGAATCCTTCGATATCTGAATCATTATATCCACCTTATGATCCATCAGGGTCAGGGCCGCTATCTGGTTCAACATGATGCTTATACTCCGGTTGTTGAGATTGAACAACCCGATATCGTCCTTCTCGTTTCTAGGGATGTGCTTGCCGGCATGAGCATTGATCTTTCTTATCCTCCTTAGATAACTCTTTCCCCATGACTCCTCTTCATCGGGTAATGGTTCAACTCTTATATGCGGTATATCTGCATTTACATCCACCACAGCAAGCAGGTCTCCGTCATGGCGCTTTACCCTGTTTATCGGGATCGGGTTGACCAGCCCGCCGTCAACAAAGTAGTCACCTCCCATACTGAAAGGCTGAAAGAAGGTAGGAATGGAGATGGAAGCCCTGATGGCATCAAACAGGCTTCCGGAGTTGAATATCCTTTCCCTGCCCCGTATCAGGTCGGTTGCAATGGCTGAGTATGGAATGGGGAGATCCTCAATATTGCGATCAGGCACAATCTCCTTCATTTTTTCGATGATCCTGGTTCCCTTTACAAACCCTTTCTTGCTGAGACTTATATCTGTTAGTTTAAGTACTTCCATTACATCCAGCCCGCTGACCCACTCTTCAAATTCATTCAACTTCCCGGAGGCATGGATACCTCCCACGAGGGCTCCCATCGAGGTACCGGCCACCGAGGTTATGTTGTACCCGAGATTCTCAAGCACTTTAATCACTCCGATATGGGCGAAGCCCCTTGCTCCGCCGCTGGATAGTACAAGTGCAACGTTCTTTGACATTCTACTTTGGACTTGATTCTGCTGCCAGTTCCCCGGCCATTGATGAAAAGAACTCCAGGTTCGCAGCCGGTGTTCCGGGGGTCACCTCGCAACCGGCTGAGAGTATGGCGCGGCCGCCTGCCTCCCTGAAAAAGGAGAGGCAGCTGCTTCGTATCAACTCCCTGTCACCGTCCTGCAGGACGGATACGGGATCACTCTTGCCGGATAAGACCTGCCCGGATCTCAGCAGCTTTAGCGCTGATGTAACTGGCTCTGTACGATGGTCAATATCAATGATATCTGCTCCGGTTCTTATGACATCGGGCAGTATGGCGGAGATGTTTCCGCAGATGTGGATCTTGGCTAATGCACCCAGTGAATGGATGTGCTCTACAAGTTGTTTCTCGCGCTCAAAACAGAATTCCCTGTATAGCTCCGGGGATACCAGTGAGCAGACCGAATCACCTATGCCGATGCAATGAGCTCCGGCCTTAACCTGGGGTGTGATGAAAGCTATGGCGCTTTCCGTGATGATGTCAAGCGCTCCGTGCACCTCCCCGGGATACTCGTAGAGGTCAGTCATCGCCATGTTGATGTCCCTTATATCGCACCAGGCTGCCAGAGGACCCTCGACCCATCCGCAGATGAAAAGTTTTCCTCCTGTCTCACGGCGGTATATCTCTATCTCTTCAACCCGGGCTCTCATCCTGACGTGATCACCGGGAACAATCACCTTCATCAGGCTGATATCACCGATCTCCTCAATTGCATGACGTTCAACCTTCGGGAGATCATCCTCAGGGTAGGAGAGACGGGTACCGAAAGCCTCTGCCTCCGCCCAGGGGTCAGACATCGTATTCACCCAGTCGGAACTGAAATCAGCCGCGCAGCGGATATTTGCCTCGCACTTACGGGAGGGAATCAGACAGAAGTCCCGATATCTTATGCCTGCATGCAACGCTGCAAAACGCATCAGTATCGGATGGAAAGGGATGCGGTCAGCATGCCCTCCCGTGATGAAACTTATACTCCTCTCCAGAGAATTCATACTCCCGTATTATTGTTGTCAGACACCGGCTACCCTTCGCTTGTACTCGGCCAGGGCCTCGTCAAGCCTCTCCCTGGCGGTGTTGTCTCCCGGCACGTTGTGACTCGGGTGGATGTACAGCTTCACACCCCGCTCAGCCAGTATCTCCGCCACCGTGGTTACGGTCATCCAGACACAGGTAACAAAGGCCATCGTTGAGACCGGCCCGATCTTGTCGTAGTGGTTCTTAAGCTTTACAGATGCATCCTCCAGCGGTGCACAGGTGTCTACAACGATATCAGCAATGTCGAAGATTGTCTTGCCCGATGTGTGCCTCGTCTTTTTTCCCTTCGCGGCTGCGGCAGAGCCAAACACCACAACCTTCATGCCCTTCTTCTTCGATTCCAGCGCAATGTCTATGTTGACATTGTTGATACCCGAATGAGAGAAGAGCCACATCGTGTCACGGGTGTCAAAAGTGTACCCCTTCATGATCTCAACACCATAACCCTCAACTCTCTCAAGGAAGACGAACTGATGAACGCCCATCTCCCCGGTGATATGCGTAAAGAAACTGAGCGGGATCTCAATCATCGGATGGAAGCCGACAAAACCACCGATCCTGGGGTACATCTCCTCTATCGGAAGGGTGGCATGTCCGCAGCCGAAAGTGTGTACCCAACGGCCGCATTCAATTGTGTCTGCCATCACTTCGGCAGCCTTTCTAATGTTATCCATCTGTGTCTCTTCGATGCGATTCATCACATCCCTTGCATTATTCAGCCATTCAAGTGCCAGCATATCGGTAATTTTTTGGTTTTTGTTTATTTGTTGTTCTTCAGTCTTCCAAATATAGTTGTTGCAATGACAGCCAGTATAATAAGTTCAGCGAATGTAAAAGTCACCAGGTTTTTAATACCGTAATTTTCTGCCACAAGTCCCATTGTGTAATTAACCAGCATGTTGCCGAGCAGTCCGATCACCAGCACAAAGCTGAATGCAGTACCGGACAGATTCGGATACCTGTTGCCCACCAGTCCCAGCATTGTTGGAAATCCTGCAGCCAGGCCTGCTCCCATGAGGAAGAGACCGGAGGCAGCAGGCAATACTGAGCTGCTCATACTGAACAGTAAAAGTGCCAACAGTGTGATAGTGAAAGACATGTATAGAAGGCTTGCCTCTGGCATCTTCCTCAGTACGCTTCCTATAAGCAACCGCATGACAGTCATACCTGCCACGTAGGCAGAGAGACCCATCAGTGCTGCCTCCTGAGGAGCAGCCATCCTCTCAATCAGGTAGGTAGTGGTCCAGTTGTTGATCAGTCCTTCAAAGGCACTCTGGAAGAAGAGGAAAAAGGCGATGAGCAAAAGGGTGGTATCACGGAAGAGCCCGCCAACCTGTTTCATAGATATGCCTTCAGCCTGTTTTGCTGCCGGGAATTTCACAATAACGAAAAGAATAGCAGCAAGCAGTGCCAGCGCACCGGTTCCTGCCACTATTGTATCAAACTGTACGCTCTTCTTCAGAAGACTCATAATCAGTGGTATCCCCAGTGCTCCAATGCCGAAAAAGACTCCCAGGATGCTCAGGTCAGCCCCTTTGCCCGTAGTGCTTATGTCAGCAACAACTGCATTGGTTGCGCCGTTGATCGCACCGCCGCCCAGCCCGAAGAGGAATACTGACAGTGTCAGTACCCATGACGTGTTGGTGAATGCAAGCCCTTCAAAACCGGCAAACATCAGCAGCGCCGAGACGGCCAGAAGCGTCCTGTAACCGTACCTGTCACATACCGGACCAAACAGGAGAGAGCCTATGATGATGCCTATTGGCAAAATTGAAAAGAGAGTACCGGCCTCCACCGCATCAAGCGAGTGTTTGATTCTCAGGTCTGGCAGTATTGAGCCTAGCATAATCAGCCCTATGCCGAATAACAGCATGCCCAGGCATGCTGTCCAGAATACGAGCCGCCTGTTAAATGTTCCTTCCATATATCTGTTGGTTAACCAATGTGTTTCATTGCGAGGAAACCGGCACCGTATACACCGGCATCACCGGCCAGTGCCGATGGCTCAAAACTCACCTGCCTGATGCTTATGGGTTGAGCCCACTTCTCCGCTTCCTGCATTATGGCTGGGATCAGCCCGGTAGCCGGACCGAATACACCGCCGCCGAAGATTATCTTTTCGGGATTGAAGAGACTCACAAGGTTCGCGCAGGCCATGCCCCAGTACTCAACTGCGAGGTCGATGATGGCTATGGCCGCTATGTCACCCTTGCTTCGCGCAACAAAGACATCATGTGTCGTAACCTTCTCCCCTGATCCTTTTCTCAGCTCTCCCTGGTACCCTTCATGCTTCTCCAGGTATTGTTCCGCCTGCCTGGCAATCCCTTCGCCGGAGGCATAGTATTCGAAATTACCACAGAAGGTATACTTGCTCCTGAATGGTCTTGATAACGCCATCCACCCGATTGCCCCCGCGATGTCATGAGCCCCGTGCAACACCTCACCGTTTACGGTTATGCCGGCTCCGATGCCGGTGCCTACGGCGAGATAGATGGCATCTCTGCAACCGCGTGCTGCACCCTTCCATATCTCCCCTGAGATGTAGCATGACCTGTCGCTCTCGATTATAACCGGTACCTCACCCGTCACCGTGGATACTTCCCGCAGCAGCGGATAATCATCCCAGCCAGGGATGTTCGGGGCCCAGACAGTCCCTTTCTCACGTCTGCTTATTCCCGGGACGGAGATACCGACGGCCTCCACCGCATCACCCTCATTCGCCGCAGCTGACATTTTCAGCGCCGTGGTGACGGTTATCAGCTTTCCGACCTCGTGACCCTTCCTGCTATCCAGGGGAAGGCTCTCCCTGTCCCTCATGTTTCCATCACGGTCAAAAAGTGCAAATGCAACTTTTGTTCCTCCCAGATCTATTCCGAGTAACGCCATTGTCTTATTTTTTAAATTCCGTTTGTCCGTTGAAACATATCCCGGTCAGTCTCATCTCATTGTCTGTTATAAGCAGGTCTGCTCTTGCACCGGGTTTTATGACTCCCCTGTCATATGACCTGATCAGCCGCGCAGGATATAGGGTTGCCATCCTGATGGCCTCATATTTGTCAATGCCTGCATGACCTATACAGTTCCTTACCCCATCAAGCATGGAGAGCCTGGCACCTGACAGGGTGCCGTCAGGAAGTGTGAAACGGTCTTTCTGCCTGACATGCATGTAAGCCCCGCGGTCATTCTCCTCTACGGCATCAGAGACAATAAAGAGGCGCTCCTTCATTACCTTCTTTGCTATGGCGACCATGGCAAAGTCAACATGTATGCCATCGGCGATGATGCTGGCGCATGCACTGCCGGACAGAAAGGCTGCTCCCGGCAGCCCCGGATCACGGTGATGAAGCGGTGTCATCGCGTTGAAGAGATGGGTTGTTGTCTCAATGCCCTGCTCAAAGCCCAGAATTGCTTCGCTGAAGGTGGCGTTGCTGTGACCAGCCGCGACAGTAATGCCGTTGTCTCTTAGCATGGCGATTACCTCAGCGCTGCATACCTCAGGAGCTACCGTCATCATCCGGATGGAGCCGACTGCCTCGCGGAGGAGGGCAGACAGATTCTCAGTTGTGGGCCTGATTATAAGCTCCGGCGCATGTGCGCCACGCCTGGGATGCGATATGTATGGCCCCTCCATATGAAGACCCAGTAGTGCAGGATTGTCAGACTCACTGACAGTCCTGAATGCTGCCCTGTATACATCCGGGGTGTTTGTCGGCAGAGCCAGCAGGAAACCTGTCGTGCCTGTTGAAACTATTGATCCGGCAATAGCAGCCAGGGCCTCCGGGGTGGGGTTCGACGAGAATAGAAAACCACCTCCCCCTGCAATCTGGAGATCAATCAGACCGGCAGTCACCAGGTGACCACCGCAGTCAATCCTCAGAGCTCCTGACGGCGCGGAGTCAAGGTCGGCAAATCCCGCAATACGATTACCTTCAGTTACCAGAACCTTGTCTTCGACCAGCACTGTCCCTGTAAAAAAACGGGCATTGTGGAAAAGCCGCAGCACACCGGCTTCCTTATTTTCTGACTTCATCGTTTTGTTTTTCATTCAAAGAGCCGCCTGAGAAGGTTTCCGGATACAAACGACCGTTTTCGAAACCTGTTCATAAGTTCATCATTTATTGCCTGCAGCCTCCCGGCCAGTTCTCCGACCCTGAAGAAACCCCTGGTGCCATTCCCTCCAAAGAAGGCAGAGCCGTAAACACTCATGAGCGTGCGGCCGTCACTGAACCGTGCAGGTATCAGCTTCTTCCCAAGTCTCTTGTATTCCGGGGCAAAAAGCCTGAAAATCTTCCTTATATCTCCCCTTGATGCAATATGATAGCCGCACCCGTCACACCGGCAGGCGGTGAAATATTTATTGCGGAATAGTTCCTTCGGGGCAACTGATCCGCAGTTGGGACATTCAATGCCCTCCGCTGTCTCGCCGGAAGAGTTTTCAAAGAGTGCCTCAAAGCCCGGCCGGAAAGGAGAGATGACGTTTGTGTACTGAACAACTCTTAGTGTCTGCATGATGATCAGGTAGAGATAGAACAGCAGCAGGAAGTTGAGCCAGGGGCTGAATGCCAGCGCATCAAAAACGCCATGCAGCACGCTGGCAACAACAAGCGCAAAAATCACCGTGCTGAAAGGCTTGTTCTCCCTTTTGTACCTGTACCATGCATACCCTATTATTGCACTGAAAGATATGTGTGCCGGAGTGCTTATGAATGCCCTGTAAACCAACAGGTACTGGCTGCCCTCTCCGGCATTGGCATAAAAGTAGTTTTCAATGATTGAAAAACCCAGAGCAACACATGCCATGTAAATGACCCCGTCAGTCACCTCATTGAATTGTTTTCGGATGAGATTGTACACTACTATCAGCCCCAGCAGCTTTGCAAATTCCTCCACCGGCCCGATAATCAGGAAAGAGCCAAGGGTGGTGCTTATTGCGGTATCATCCAGCCCGAAGAGCCTCAGGAATTCGTAGATGCCCAGTGCCGTCAGGACCGACGTGATGCCGCCGGCCAGAAATGCCCAGAACATTGCAATGAATGTCTCCTTTTCATAGATGTCGAAGCTGCGGATCCATGCAATGATAACCATTCCGATTAATGCTGAGAGCAAAATGCTGAGATGAAGAAATGGCATTGGACGGAGTATCTGATTTTGATGCTAAAATAACACTTATGGAGATGGCTGATGCGGTTTTTCCCGGCTTTCCTTTCTTTTAAGGTACAGATCGTGAAAGTCATAACTGAAGTCACTCAGAGGCGAGACGGCCTCCATCGTTATTGCCGACGGCTTCCCCTCCCTGTCCGGGACGAAAACTGCAAAAGCATCAGCGTCCATGCTTCTGTCATCCCACTTAATTATGAACGTGTTTGCAGTATAGTGGAACATTTCGCCCCTCAGCTTCGGAGATTTAACAGCCCTGAACCTCAGCCTGCCATTCTCTTCTGAGATCACTACATCACCGAACCATTCATCTGTATAAGTCCCGGTAAAGTCTTGATTGACAATGCTTAGAGTTGTCTCCTTTCTCTTCGCTTCAACAGTTGCCCACACCCGGTCAGTGATCTCTTTTGCGCCGGCCTTTTCCCTGAGCATCTTTTCCTTCAGTTTCCCGACCCAGTCATTCCCGGTGGCACCCAGGTATCCGTCCATTATTGAGTTTGTAACTGCCAGGTGCGCCGCAGATTCCTGTTGATTTGTCAGAACGATGATCCCAAGCCGGAGCTCTGGCAGCATCGTTACCCTGGTTTCAATTCCTGCGTGACTGCCTGTGTGATAGACCTGCAGGTAACCATTAATGTCCGTAAGGTTCCACCCGAGACCGTAAGCTGCGAAACTGGTCCTGTAGGGCGTGTCACTGCTGACCGGCTTGACTGTCTGAGGTGTCCACATCTGGTGGTGCACTTCCTTTGAAAATATTTGTTTATCAAGATCCTGACCATACCTGCCATTATTCATCTGCACCATGACCCATTTGCTCAGGTCGTGTATGTTGCTGTAGATGCCGCCCACCGAGTTGTGTATCTTCCCTTCCTGCTTTGCAACCACCTGCAGTTTCCCGTCGACGGGCACATGTGCATCGATGATATTTGCCAGGTTCCCTATCCTTAGAAAAGAAGCGGAGGACCCGTCCATCTCCAGAGGCTCCAGAATACGCTCTTCCACAAACGCCTCCCAGCTCATCCCGGAAACGCGTGCAACCACCTCACCGGCAACAATATACAGAAGGTTGTCATAGTCATATTTTGTCCGGAATGAGGATGTCTGTTTCAGGTACCTCAGGTTGTGAATTATTTCCCCGGTAGTGAACATTGCGGAATCGGGCCATGACATCAGGTCGCCGGCTCCCAGTCCCATGCCGCTGCGGTGACACAGCAGATCCTTTATCATGAAGTCCTCCGTGACGTAAGAATTATAGAGCCTGAACTCCGGGATGACCTCAGTGACCTTCGTTTCCCAGGTGAGCTTTCCTTCATCGATAAGAATACCAAGTGCAGCAACCGTGAAGGCTTTGGTGTTTGACGCTATCGCGAAGAGGGTATGTTCATCCGTTTTCTGCCGGGTGGCAATCGAACGCACACCGTATCCCTTCATGTGGAGCACAACGTCATCCCTGACAACCGCCACAGCGATACCGGGGATGCTGAACTCCTTCATGACCCTCTTGACGAGCCTGTCGATCTGCTTTTCGGTCAGAGGCTGCCCCGAAGCCGTAATGAAAAGCGCCGCAAGCAGAAAAACGGAAAGGGCACGTTTCATTTCTCCGGTTTTCTTTTCAGGAAGAGATCATGGAAGTCATAGCTGAAGTCGGTCAGTGGCGAGATAGCCTCCATTGTCAGGGATTCAGCCTTTCCTTCCCTGTCGAGGGCGAAAACAGCATAGGCGTCAGCATCCATAGACCGGTCATCCCACCTGACGATGAACGTGTTGCCGGTATAGAACAACATGTCTCCCCTCAGTTGCGGAGATTTGACTGACCTGAACCGAAGTTTGCCTCCTGCCTCTGAGATAACTATGTCGCCAAACCAATTATCATTGTACGTACCCGTGTAAACTGCCGGATCAACCTGCGATCCGCTCTTTGATCTCTGTGCTTCAACTTTCGCCCAGACCTCATCGGTTATCCTCTTCGCCTCTTTACGGTTTCTCTCAACGTTTTCATTCAGGGTCTTGATCCAGTCATTGCCTTTTACCCCAAGGTAACCGTCCTTGATGGTGTTTGTTATGGCTGTGAAGGCAGCGCCTTCCTGCTGGTTTGTAAATACAATGATACCCAGCTTCAGTTCGGGTATAATCGTTACCTGCGTTACTACACCACCCAGACCGCCGGTATGCGATGCCTGCAGGTATCCTGCCACATCGGTCAGACCCCAGCCAAGTCCATAGGCGGAAAAATGACTCCTGTACGGGCCCGGGTTACGTACCGGGATTATTGTCTGCGGGGTCCACATTTCACGCTGGGTTGCCTCTTTGATCAGCTGCTTGCCGTTGTTCTCACCGTAACCGCCCCGGTTAATATGCATCATGACCCATTTGCTCATATCTGCAACACTGCTGATGACACCGGCACCTGAATTAAACAGGCTGCTCTGATACATCGGTACCACCTGAAGAACACCTTCCACCGGTATGTGGGCATCCATCAGGTTGGACCTGTCCCTGACCCTGTGGTATGAAGCGGCCGAACCTGTCATCCCCAGCGGCTTCATGATCCTCTCCTCAACGAATTCCTCCCAGCTCTGCCCTGAGACGCGGTGCACTACCTCACCGGCAACGAGATAAAGAAGATTGTCATAATCATACTTCGTCCTGAATGACGAGGTCTGCTTCAGGTACCTCAGGTTGTGAATGATCTCTTCCCTGGTAAAGGACGAGGAGTCGGGCCAGAGCATCAGGTCTCCTGCCCCGAGCCCCATCCCGCTTCGGTGAGTAAGAAGATCCTTGATGTTAAAGTCTTCCGTTACATAGGAGTTGTAGAGCCTGAACTCCGGTATGATGTCAGTGACCTTCGTTTCCCATTTCAGCTTCCCCTCGTCAACAAGGATCCCCAGAGCTGCTGATGTAAAGGCTTTTGAGTTGGAGGCAATTGCAAAAAGAGTATTTGCATCTGTCTTCTTCCCGGTGGCAATGGAGCTTACCCCGTATCCCTTCATGTGGATTACCTGGTCATCCTTGATCACAGCCACGGCAATACCCGGAACATTAAAGACCTTTAATGTCTGCTCTGCAAGTTTGTCTATCTGTTCCGGTGTCAGAGGTTGTGACCATGCTGCGAAGCAAACCGCCAGCATCAGTGAAAGTGAAAGTATCTTCTTCATAGGAAAGTTATGTTGAATGAGTGACTAAAGTTAGCAGAAATGCCCGAAAATGGCATCCTGTTATTCAACCGGTAAATGATTAATGAGAAGGAAAGTATGCAAGCAGTTTTCAATTGACAGTTTTTCTCTGTCTCAGGTCATACCTGTCACCGCGTCTGAGCATATAGAAAAGAGTCTCTTCAGATGGCAGTATCTTCAGGTCACTGCCTTCACGCGACCAGAATGTTCCGTCATATATCAGGACATAGCTTGAGCCGATCACCTCCATGGTGTCACCCCGCACAACAACAGCCGTGTTTTCATCAATACCTATCCCGAGCAGCCCGGGATGCTGGCGGAGGATGCCGTACATGTCGAACTGCCGGTTCCGTGCAAGTACATGCTGATCTATTGCTATGTTGCTGATATAACCGAAGCCCTCCTGGTGATCTCCCATCATTACCTGGTTATTCTGCGTGTCACCTCTTGCCAGGAATGATCCCTGTATTGTTGCACCTGCAGATGAGCCTCCTATGACACCCCCGCGGTCAAGTACCTGCCTGAACATCTTCTCGCTGCGGGTACCCATGTAGGAATCGACCAGCCTCCACTGCCGTCCGCCGCCAAACCAGACACCTGTTGCCTCTTCAAGCGGCCGGGTGAAAACCCTGCTGTCAGCAGTGTCCCTGTTGTCAGTATGCATCACAGTCACCTTGCCTGCACCACGTGACCTGAACATATCGCCCAGGCTGTCAGGATAACTCTCTGAACCAGCGGCTGTGGGCACCAATACAATCCTGGCTGATGCACCACCGGCAAGCTCTATGAACCGGTCAATGATATCATCCGAAAGCCTTCCGCCGCCTGCAATGACCAGGGTACCTGACAAAGGCCCTGATGTCTGAATACCTTCAGCGCTGGCCTGAGAAAAGAGTGGTCCGCATGATATTGTAACCAATAGAAAAACTGTTATAAGCGTTTTGACTTTCATTACGGAGGTGTGATTGATGTTGACTGGAATAATATTATTCATGAAGCTGCAATCAGTATAATCATGATCAGCAGTGAGAATGAGTTTATCAGTATAAATGCATTCCTCGATCTGCCTCCGGCATCCGGAACTTTGATGATCCGGCTGAAAGCAGCAATGAAGGCGATGTTGAGAACAAGCAACAAAACGGCAACCGGCACCCCGATGGTCAACAGCAATCCGGTGAGTATCCAGAGTAGAATGGATGATCCCGTGATCCATAACAGCACGAGCCGGTTAATCTGAGCGGTACTCATCGAGCCGTAGATCGTCCTGATACCGGCTTTCTCATATTCAATGCCGTATCTGACCAGCAGCAGCCAGAAGTGAGGGATCTGCCAGAGGAACATGAAGAGGGCAAAGAGAAGAATTACAGTGTCTGTTACTACTCCGCCTGCTGCCGTATATCCTATAAGCGGAGGGACGGCTCCAACAAGGGCGCCGGGGATGATTGCGAGGGCTGTTACCTTCTTAAGTCCGGTGTAGATAACATTGTACAGAAGTACATTGGCCAGCCCGAGAACAAATGGCATAAGGCCGCTGATCCCTAATAATACTGAACCGGAAAGCAACAGAATTACTGCTGTCGGAACAGCCCTGCGAGGCGTCATCCGGCCGGAGGGGAGAGGCCGGCCGGCTGTGCGTTCCATGAGCGCATCACTCTTCCTCTCTGTATATTGGTTGAGAGCCGCAGCGCCTGATGAGAGTAGAAAGACGCCCGCAGCAACCGGCACAAGCCCGCTTTCGCTTCTGCCGTCAAAAATCAGGTATCCGGTTACGGCTGAGAATGCAACTGCCAGTGAGAGCTTCCACTTGGTAAGCTCCGCAATCATGGCGACTGTCATCCTCTCATTCGGCATCCTTGCCTATCGTTTTGAGATACTCGGTCATGATGGCTATCTGCTCTTCGGTGAGCAGCTCGCGGTACGACTGCATAAGGTTCCTTGCAAAACCTTCAACAATCTGTAGGTTCGGGTCATAGACTGAGCTTGTAATGTAGGCCTCATCAGCTGTCACGGTTTTTGGGGTGTTCCCCTCGTTAACTGTTCGCTGCGAGCCATACAGGCCGGCAAATGAAGGACCAACAAGTTTTGCACCGTCAAGTGAATGGCACGCCAGGCAGCCCGTTCCGCGCAGCAGCTTAAGACCTTCCGGCTCAGGGATGAAGGATGCTGTTTTAAGCTCTTCGTACCAGGCGTCGTACTCCTCCTGCTCTACTATTTTCGTCTTTGACACCATAGCCGAGTGCAGAAGCCCGCAATATTCGGTACAGAGGATCTCATAGTCGCCAATATAGTTAGGCGTGAACCACAGGTAGTTGTCGTATCCCGGTATCACATCCTCCTTGACCCTGAAGGCGGGGATGAAGAGACTGTGATTGACATCCTCGGATACAAGCTCCAGCTTGACAGGCTTGTTGATCGGAAGTACCAGTTCCTTCGACCTCAGGCTGTCACTGTAAATGAATTCCCACTCCCACATCCTGCCGATTGCTGTTATGACCATCGCATCGGCCGGAACCTTTCGCATCGGAGCAAAGCCCTTCCAGCCGATCCAGAACATTAACATCACAAGTATAAGTGGCACAACCGTCCACAAAACCTCGAGCTTCATGCTCCCTTCGAACTGCTTCGCTTCCTTCCCCTTCTTGCGGGAAAAATGGATCACGGTCCAGATCATGAAGGCAGTTATCCCCACTATGAAGATGAAGGCGATTATAAAGATGAACAGGAATGCCTGGTCTACTCCTTCTGCAAGATTTGATGCTCCATTGAACATATCAGTGCTTTTTATCTGAAATAATAATCAATGAATGTTATTATTGTCACTACTGCAAACAGCGCAAACACCCCGGTCACAGCCAGCCGGAGAAAACGGTTCTCAAACTTCAGATGCATGAACTGGGTGAGTACGATATATACCTTGACGCTGGCAATCAGCAGGGCCACCGCTACAGTCAGGGCTCCAAGGTGAAATCCCGTGACAAGTACTGAGATTGTTGTAAGAAACAGCAGTATCACCAGTACAATCACAAGCGACTGGTAGGATGAAATATGTTTTTCGTCGTTATTCATGTCTCTCTCAGGTTATAAGGTAAAGAAGAGGAAAGAGGAATATCCATATCAGGTCAACAAGGTGCCAGTAGAGCGCACTGTTCTCTAGCATCAGGAACCTGCTGCTGTTTACTGCGCCTGTTTTTACCTTCACCACGTTGATTGAGAGCAGGATCATCCCGATCAGCACATGAAGTGCATGCAGCCCTGTCATCATATAGTACAGCCCGAAAAACAGGAGTTCGCCGTGCGACATGTTCTTCAGAACAGGGGAGCCTGGCCAGATGCCGTATTCAAACTTGTGTGACCACTCGAAGTACTTGTTTACCATGAACAGGGCCGCAAGAAGAATTGTCACCAGCAACAGGAAGATGGTCAGACGTTTATCTCCTTTCTGTATCGCGGTAAGCGCCATTGCCGCTGTCATACTGCTGACAAGCAGGAAGACGGTATTAATGGTGCCTATGAATGCGTTTAGCTCAGCCGCGGCAATATGAAAGTCAGCTGAGTATTTTGCCCTGAATATGGCATAGACGAGGAAGAGACCGCCAAACAGGAAGAGCTCTGTGAAAAGAAATATCCACATTCCCAGCTTCCCGGTCTCGCTGTCAATATGCTCTGTATGGGTATGATTATCTGTCATGGATATCTTACTCTTTGTTCTTGTCCCTGGTGCCGAAGAGGTATGGCTTCGTGGTTATCTCGGGAATCTCGTCAAAGTTCTCATGCGGCGGGGGAGAGGGAATCTTCCACTCGAGGGTGACACCGTGCCATGGATTGGCAGGTGCCTTCGCCCCGCGCCTGGCTGCAACCATGAGATTGATTACCATGAGTATCAGCCCCGTAATCAGAATGAAGGCCCCGACTGTTGAGAGCAGATGCCCCGTTTCAAACTGAGGCAGGTAATCGTACGAGCGCCTGGGCATCCCCTGTATCCCGATGATGAACTGCGGAAAGTAGAGAAGATTGAACCCCACGAAGTTGAAACCCCATGCAATGTTTGCAACCCTGTTGTTGTACATCTTTCCGTACATCTTGGGAAACCAGTAATGGATTGCCGCGAAGAAGGAGAATCCCATCCCTCCGAATATAATATAATGGAAGTGGGCAACTACAAATGCTGTGTCATGTGTCTGTACGTTCGTTGCAAGTGCCCCGAGAACCAGGCCTGTGAAACCACCGATGAGGAAGAGGAAAATAAAGGAAATGGCATAGAGCAATGGAGGTTTGAGGTCAATAGACCCGCCATACATTGTTGATATCCAGTTGAATACCTTGATTGCGCTGGGTATGGCAACGATGAATGTAAGGAATGAGAAGAACCACCTGGCATAGTAACTCATGCCGGAGGTGAACATATGGTGGCCCCAGACGAAATAACCGACGAAAGCTATGGCAAGGCTGGAGATCACAATGGCGCCGTAGCCGAAGACAGGCTTCTGGCTGAAAGTGGGGAAGATCTCCGTGACAACACCCATTGCAGGCAGAATCATGATGTACACTGCCGGGTGCGAATAGATCCAGAAGAGATGCTGGAACAGAACCGGGTCGCCGCCAAGAGCAGGATCAAAGAATCCTATGTTGAGGACCCTCTCAGCTATTACCATAATCAGTGTGATCCCAACTATCGGAGTGGCCAGCACCTGTATCCAGGCTGTGGCATAAAGCGCCCACGGGAACAGGGGCATCCTCATCCACTTCATCCCGGGCGCCCTCATCCGGTGGATTGTGACAATGAAATTCAACCCGGTAAGTATCGATGAGAAGCCCAGTATGAAGGCAGCAGTGAGGGCCCATATGACACTTGTGGCCGACTCCACGCTGTAAGGCACGTAGAATGTCCATCCCGTGTCGGGTGGCCCGCTTCCGAAGAACTGTGACGCAACTCCCAACAGCGCTCCGATCATGTACAGATACCATGAGAAGAGATTCAGTTTCGGGAAGGCCACATCCCTGGCCCCGATGAGTATCGGCAGGAAAAAGTTGCCGAATACTGCCGCCAGCCCGGGTATTACAATCACAAAGATCATTATGATCCCGTGTATCGTAAACATCCCGTTATAGGTCTGCGGCTCCATTATTGTGCGCCCCGGAGCTATCAGCTCGATGCGCATCAGAAGACCCAGCGTGGCTGCCACAAAAAAGAAAAATATCACCGCATACAGGTACAGCAGTCCTATCCGCTTGTGGTCAGTGCTAAGAAGCCATGACCATATCCCTTTGTGCCTTCCCTGGTATTCCAGGTAACTTACCTCTGCTTCGTTTCCCATATTCAAACGGATTTATTTTTTTCTCCTCCTGACCAGAAGGATAACCATGATCAGTACCAGGAAGAAGATTGTTATGATACCCACAATTCTTGTTACCTGCAGAGTGTAGGTCTGACTTGCGGGGTTATAGGCAAAACAGTATTCAAGAATGCGGTTGGCTGTCGGTCTCGCTATCCCTTTCTGGGCCTCAATAATGGCCATCTTCACATCAAAGGGAAGATAGGTGAGCCCATACAGGTAACGCGTGATCTTGCCGGCAGGACTGACAACCATTATCACAGACGGATGAGCAAAATCAAGACCCTGCGGAGTGTATTTATATCCGGCCGCAGCGGTTATGGCACTGATATTCTCTTCAGTGCCTGTGAGATAGATCCAGTCCTTCTGGTTCTCCTTGCTGATCCTCTGTACAAAGTTCTGCTTCTTCTCTTTCGCCTTCTCAGGAGTGTCACTTGTATTGAAGCTGATTGTTATCACCTTGTATTCAGTCCCCAGCGTCATGTCCATCTTGCCCACCACATCTGCAATGCCATCCATCAGCGGACTGCACAGGTTGGGACAGTCAAAGTAGACAAAACTCATGATAGTAGGTCTGTCAATCAGTGACCTGAGGGTGACCTGTTCACTATCCTCATTGTAAAACCACAGGTCAAGCGGGATTGTATCGCCAAGATGCTCAATGACGCCCACTTCAACCTCAGGCTGCTTGTACCCTGCGGTTTTAATCTTCTGGGCATTGACCTGCACCAGCAGGGCAAGGAAAATGATTACTGTTGTCAGATGTCTGATATTCATTTGTCTTCTTTTTTTGTTTCACTCTCAGCGCAGTAACCTGCAATCATAAGCGACCCTCCCATAAGCGAAATGTCCTTCAGCAATGCTATCATAATGGGTACCCTCTCGGACCCGTCAAGGAGGTGCGGGATATGTATGGTCAGGATAAAGATCAGCAGCAGCCCGGCCAGAATAAGCGTGGAGAGCCTGATGAACTTTTTTGTGATGATACTTATGCTTACGGCAATCATCACCAGGCCCGTAAGAATTATTGTGTAACCTCCGAGCGGAACGAAGGAGGTAAGCATACCCAGGTAGTAATCCATCATGAAAAGATGGTTTATCCCGAACACGGCAAAGGGCAGTGCAAACAGGATACGTCCGATAGGAGCCAGGTGCTTCATTTGGTTATTGTTTTATTGTTTATCAGTTTCTGTATGTGGCATCCCCTGTCTGAGGGCAGTGCCAACCGTAAAGATGTCACGGAGCTTCATCATCACCATTAAGATGAATCCCCAGACTGCCAGCACCCCCAGGCCATACGCCAGGATAATCCAAACCGGAGCCTTTCGGACCGTGTTCCACATGGCTCTCTTCGCTCTAAGGCTGACCGGCACGGTTACTGTGCCCGCCATAAGCACGGAATCTTTTGATACACTGCCAAATGTTGCCTCATCGGAGAACTGTGCACTGAAACTAAGATTCCCTGCAGTGTCCCCGGGAAGACCTTCAGGCACTGTAAAGAGAGCAATGCCATTGCTGTCTGTCGTCTTCTCCTCATCAACCACCATATGCCCGAAGTACCGGGAAACAAGAAGCCTGATACCGGCGCCTGTTACGGGCACGGTGCCCGATTCGCCGGTGGCTGAAGCAATCACTGAAACTGTTCTCTGTGCCTCATCAAACGCCATCTTCATGCTGATGACTGCACCCGGGTAGGCTGAAGAGGTTATCACCTGCATCACCTTCTGAACATAATCACGGTTGTAACTCCTGAGATAGGAAACAACCTTCCATATCTCATCGGTGGACAGAACACTGCGGAAAGAGGGCATCTGGCCGCGTCCGACGGCAACCTTGTGAAAGATCTCACCGTCACTGTTCTTCTGTATCTTTTCAGTGGCCGGGTCTCCGGGTGGAGGCACAAGCGCTATGTAGTTATTCCTGCCCGGATCACCGTGACACGACTGACAGTTGATCCTGTACAGCCGCTCACCCTCTTTCCTGGTTTCGTCGGTGAACGGGAATGTGCTGAGCCTACCTTTCCTGTCATCGGGAACCACCCAATCCTGGCCCCTGGCAAATGACGGAAGCAACATCAGACATAGTATAAGTGCTGCGGTATATTTCATAGCGAATCTGGTTTTCGGTTACTGGATGATTTTTTCCTCTCCTTCATGCTCCTCTGCCATCTCCCAGATAGGGACCACGGGAAAGAGCTTCGAAAGAACCGTAATTATTATAAGCACAAGCACGATGGATGCCACGGTGACAGCTATCTCAATCAGTGTGGGTTTGTAAACCACCCACTCGATCGGGACATGCTGTACCGGGAGGTTGGGATGTGCCTGCGGCGGAACAACAATTATATACCTCTTGAACCACGAGGCGCACAGCACAAAGACTGAGATGACCATCATCGGCAGTGGCTTCCGCATCTGCCGGAAGAGAAGAAGCACTGTGGGAATCACAAGCCCGAACAGCTGTATGCCCCAGAAAAGCATCGCGTAATGCCCCGTAAACAGCTCCCGCAGGTGTATGGCATCACCTGTCTTCAGCTTGTATGCCGGCACCAGGAACTCATTGAGATTGAAATAGAAGTACACTATCGCAACCAGCACCATCACCCTTCCCATCCGTTCAAAGACCTCTGCATTCAGGTATTTCTCCAGCCTGTAGTTCACCCTGAAAAAGTACATGGCGATTATCACGGCGGCAGCGCCTGATACAAAGGCTCCCGAGATGAAGTAGGGACCGAAGATCGTACTGTCCCACCCGACCCTCGGCGTTACGGCAAACAGCCACGAGGTGACTGTATGTATTGCAAAGGCGGTCGGGATAATAAGTATTAGCAGTATCCTTACAGCCTGCCCAAGGATCCGGTATTGCACCTCGTGGTGCATCCATCGGAATGACAGTATTTCATAGGCTTTGACCAGGAATTTCGGCCTCCCCTCAAGCTTGTCCTTCGCTATTGCAAGATCCGGTATCATCGGGAAAAACCAGAGGAGAAGACTCAGTACAAAGTAGGTCGTGACCACGGTAACGTCCCAGAGGATGGGCGACTGAACCCTGCCAAAGAGGAAGACATAGGGAAGCCTGTCGGGACGGCCCATGTCCGAGATGATCACCAGTCCTGCAACTGCTGCAAAAGCGATGGCTATTATCTCTGCAATTCTGGAGATAGGCTTGACCCATTTATACCCGATAAGTCCGAGTACGGAACTGATCAGCATGCCGCACAGGCTGGTGGCCACGAAGAAGACGAAGTTGGCAATGTACATCCCCCAGCTTGTCACATCACGAAGACCGGTGACACCCAGTCCTTCGCGAAGCTGAATTGTGTAGGCATAGAGACAGACAACCAGCAGAGCCCCGAGAAAACCCATCCATAGAAGGAAGCCGGTATTGATCCTGACATTCTTCAGGATGTCAGCGGCCAGGGTGTTGATTTTCCCCTGCTCTCCCGGTTTGCTGAAACGGATATCATCCATATCGTTAACGGTTTATGCTTTTTCTTCCTTATATTCTCTTTTTTCTCCCTCCTCAAACTCAAAGATCCTGTTCTTGGGGGGCAGATAGTAGACCCTTGGTTTTGTGCCAAGTTCAGGCATCAGCCTGTAACCTGCGTTCTTCTCAAGCAGCTCGCTCAGTCGCACGGTCTCCTTGGTGGTCCCGTTTGTGACGGCATCCTCGTTCTCATCACCGAAATAAAAGACGCCGTTGGGACAGGCCGATACACAGTACGGAAGCATCCCCTCCCTCAGCCTGTCAGCACTGAACAGACATTTGGTTACCGTACCCTTTTTCTGCGGCACGTTAAGCTCCACATCGTATTCCTTGTCCTTGTCAGCCTCATTAAGAGATGGTTCCTGCCAGTGGAATATCCTGGCAGAGTAGGGGCAGGCTGCAATGCAGAAACGGCAGCCAATGCATCTTTCATTGTCAATAAGCACAATACCGTCCTGTCGTTTGAATGTGGCATCCACCGGGCATACCGAGACGCATGGCGGGTTGTCACAGTGCTGGCACGGCTTGGGCATGAAGAAGGCAGACGTGTTTACAGACTCCTGCATCACAAGAGTATTAATATGGTATTCATAGGGCCTCAGGTGATGCGCACTCTGGCATGCCTCAACACACTTCCTCGCGTTACGGCACTTTGAGAGGTCAATTACCATCACCCATCTGCGGCCGGCAATCCCTTCCCTGCCCCGGCTCTGAAGCATCTTCAGGTCAGGCTTGAAATCCCTCATCTGCTCAACCGGGATCTCAACCAGCCTGTTATCCTCGGTAAGGACCTTTACAAAGCCCTCTCTGTGCTTCGCCTTTTCAAATCGGTGGCCTGAGTAAATCGCAGCTCCGCCGGTGACAGTGACAGCTCCTGCAAGTGTGACCTTCCTGATGAAATCACGCCTTGAAGTCTCTATCGCCCTGTCAAGATCATTGCTGCCATTACCCTCTTCCTTCTTCTCTCTGGACATGGTAATCAGCTTGAGTTTAAACGGTTGGATCTTTAAGGATCAGTAATCTTAATTTGCCTCAGGTACGGCGGTCGTAACCTTAAGTGCCTTGTAGCCGGCAGCATCAATTGCAGCCTTTATCGCGGCGGTGTCAACCTTGCCTGCATCAAACTCGACGGTTGCCTTGCCGTCAGTATGTGAGGCCGTAACAGCTTTCACTCCCGGAATTTTTTCAATGCTGGTGCAGATCGTGTTTTCACATCCGGTGCAGGTCATCCCTTCGATGGAAATCTCCGCAGTGGCAGTAACAACTTCTGCTTCAGGTACATCCTTTACGGTGTTGCTTTTTCCGCCTCCGCATGATACTGAAATGATTGCCAGGCACAGAAGCATAGTCAGGATTGAGAATTTTCTGGTCATAGTCATAGAGTTAAGGTTAAATATCTAAAATCAGGCTCTATAAATATATAAATTTTTTTCCCTGCCAATATCTGACAGTTCAAATATCATCATCCTTTGTATGCTTCCGTTCAGAAGTTATATGCAAGTCACCTGTAAAATGAAGGTTTTTTCATCAAATCTTCATGTTCGGACCTGTACATTTCGGAATAGGTTCATCCATGCAAGCGGATCAGAACCGATGCCATAACGGCATTTATTCTTTCTTTCCATAAGTCCGTTTTAATGCAGCGAAGGCTGCCGGAGCCCCAACCGGCAGCCTTCCTCTTATCTGCCGGCTGCAGTAAAATCATCAAAATGAAGGCTTAGTCAATAAGCTGCATCTTCAGATAGGTGTACATCAGTGCCCTCATCTCCGCCTCCTGCGCGTTGGTTGACGATGCACCGTGACCGCCCTCTATCGTTTCATGATAGTAAAGCGGGTGGCCCATGTCAATCATCTTTGCCGCCATCTTGCGCGCATGACCGGGGTGAACCCTGTCATCCCTGGTTGAGGTGATGAACAGAGGAATCGGATACTTCACATCCTTCTTCAGATTCTGGTAGGGTGAATATTTGCTGATGAATGCCCAGTCTTCAGGCACGTCAGGATTGCCGTACTCGTCCATCCAGCTCGCACCGGCGAGGAGCTTATTATACCTCTTCATGTCAAGCAGGGGAGCCCCTATGATAACTGCATTCCAGAGATCGGGCCTCTGTGTCATGGCAACACCGGCCAGCAACCCTCCGTTGCTCCAGCCATAGAATCCCATCCGCTCAGGAGTGGTGATCTTCAGCCTTATAAGGTCCTCTGCAACCGCAAACAGATCATCATACGCATTCTGCCTCTTTTCCCGAAGAGCCGAATGATGCCATTCAGGCCCGAACTCACCGCCACCGCGAATGTTGGCAATTACATAAATTCCTCCCTTTTCAATCCAGCCTATACCTGTCATTGAGCTGTATCCGGGACGGGTGGAACTGTTAAATCCTCCGTAACCGTATACAAGGGTGGGATTGCTGCCGTCAAATGCCATGTCAGCAGGATGAACAATGAAGTAGGGTATCTTCGTTCCGTCTTTAGAGGTTGCTTCATTCTGAACCACTTTGATCCCGGATGCATCATAGTAATCCTTCTGCTTCCTGATTGCCTTTATCTCCTTCCCGTCACCGTAATAGAGCGTTGTGGGTGTAACAGGATTACTGAAGGTGAAGAAATATTCGTTTGACCTGTCATCTGAGCCGGCAAGACCAACTGTGCCAAACTCAGGTACAGGTACTGCCTCGGTGACCCATCCTTCTCCGGCGGGACGCATGATCCTCAGTTTCCCCTGTACATTCTCCATGGTGGCAATAACGATGAAATCACGGGTTGCCATTACTCCGGCGAAACTCTCTCTTTCCACCGGCTCATAAAGGGTAGTCACCTCAGGTGCCCCGGCCAGGAATGAAGAGAGATCATAACTCACAAGGGTGCCCTTTTTATATGTGGTGCCGCCAAGACTCCAGTCAGACTGGAGGTAGAGAAGTAACTTCTCCCTGAACATGCCACTTGTCTCAACATCCTTCGGAATATCCAGTTGCTTCAATCCGTCAGGGGCAAGAAAGTAGGCTGTTGATTCATAGAAGCCCACGTTCTCACTCAGGAAGACGTATTGCTTTCCGTTATACTCACCCCCACTGACAAAAACACCCATGTTGGTGGTGTCGGTCTGATGAACAGTCACTGCCAATGCCGGATCCTCGCCTCTTTTCCAGATCTTTGCTATGGCCGGATACCCCGATAAGGTCATTGTTCCGGTACCGTAATTGGTGGCGACAAGGATCTGATCCCTGTCAATCCACGTGGCGCTGCCCTTGCTCTCAGGAATTGAAAATCCACCCTCGACAAACTTTTTTTCCACGGCATCAAACTCACGTACGTAACTCTCATCCTTTCCCCCGTCGGAGAGATAGAGCAGACAGTAGCGGTTTTCCGGCCCGAGCCAGGTGGCTCCTCCGTAGACCCACTTCTTTCCCTCCTCCGCTGAAAGCAGGTCCAGGTCAAGGACTGTCTCCCAGTTCTCCCTGCCTGCCAGGTAATCCTTCTTCGGCATGCGCCTCCAGAGGCCTCTCTCGTTCTTCTCGTCCTGCCACAGGTTGTATGAATAATCGCCTGTGATTCCCGGGTAGATGATCCTCTCCCTGTCATTCAGTACTTCCAGGAACCTGTCGCGAAGTTCACTGTATACAGGAAGCGTGGTAAGCGCCTCGTCAGAGAGTTTGTTCTGAGCACGTGCCCAGTCAAGTGCCTTTTCATCAAGTACTTCCTCAAGCCACATATAAGGATCGGAATTGGCTGAATCCCTGCTCTTGCCGCTGCCGCAGCCAGGTAAAATAAGTGCCAGCATAATAAATGCAGTCAGGTTAGTTAGTAGTTTCATCTCTTGAATATTTACGACTTCTTATCATTACGTTGATTGTTGCTGCCAGGATCAGTGCTTCACCTACTATGAAGAGAGGCCATCTGTACCCTTCAGGTATATAGCTTGTTATCATCTCTGCAAAGCGATCCCCTGCTGCCGTGTCATCCCTGCCACCCAGTACCCCGCTGTCAAGAAGGAGACGTGTATAATCCGCCAGGTAAGTGTACAGAATAACAAACGCACCGCTGATGACCAGTATCCAGTCCGAAACCCCCAGCCTGATATAATATCCCTTTTCCTGTCTGCCGATCAACAGCAATGCCATGAGGATCATTGTAAGCGAGTTGATCACGGGTGCCAGTACAGGACCCAACCATGAAACAGGTATGAGGAAGAGAAGGTCCCAGGTGAGGAGTGAGGCCGGCCAGCCCAGCAGCATGTTGAGTGCGACATAATAAAATATGTCCCACACCCCGAAGGCAAACAGTGCGTAAAAGAGCCGCTGAAGCCCGTTCCTCCCTGCAATGATTCCGACTGCTGCCAGCATCATCAGGGTGGCAATCTCCCTTATCCACTCAGCTTTTACCAGCTCTGAGGACATGAGCGTCAGCGGGAATTCAAACCCTTCAGGATAATAGAGTTCCCTGAGGTAAACGACAACGATACCTTCCAGAAATCCCATCGCGATTGCAAATATGGCAAGCCAGAGGAAACGGCCTTTCCAGTTGAGGTTTGTTTGTTTCATGTCACTCAGAATTAATGGGTCAAATTACAAAATATAAGGGATTACTGCTTTCCTTCCGGTCGGGTAATCCGCAAAATGCCCTTTGTACCACCTGTGGTGCGACAATGCCCTTGGCACCAGGTTGCAGAAGGTCCAGATGAAGAATGACAGCGCCGGCAGCGACCAGCAGAGAAGAGCATAGCCGCCCCACTCAACTATTTCACCAAAGAGGTTGGGACATGAGATTTTCTCAAATAATCCTTCGCGTGGTATAAGATAGCCGTTACCGCTCTTTTTCCTGAGGTGGATGAGCCGGTTGTCAGAGGCCATGTTTATGGCCATCCCTGTCAGAAAGATCAGAAGTCCTCCAATGAAACGCGGATCAGTCAGCCATGCTGCACTGTATTGTGTTTGAAGCGTCCCCGTGTAGTATCCGAGGAAACCGGCATTGACAAAATTAAAGAAGATCGCCATCAGTGCAACCACAAGCGGCATCTCCTTGCCACGGGTCCTTATCCTGAGAGGGTAGATTATTGCCCGGTTGGTGTAGTGCGCCAGGTAAAGACCGGTTATAATCCATAATGTCAGAGTTTTGGAAGCGGTGCCGGTCATGACCAGCAGAAGAAAGATCAGCGGCGCCGGGATCTCCATGATGAACCAGCCAAGCCTGTCAGGGATAGTCACACCCCATGTTCTCTTCGAGTGACGCCCGAAGGGAGCCGTAATAAAAAGCAATACGATGAAAATGACAATGGCCACTGTGATCCACAGCCAGACCAGGAGGTCGAAGAGTGTCTTTTCCATTTGGTGAAATTCCTTTTCCGGGAGCGCCTGAGACCTTCTCTCAGCGCCTCAGGCATCCTGTAAATATAATGATCATTCCAATACTCTGTAGGAGTGCTGCCTTGTCCATACTTCTGATCAGAATCAGCGGGTCAGACGTTTAATCATCCCCCTGAAAATCAGTTCATGAAAGGGCATTACTGAATACCAGTAGAGCCTTCCTTTCAGACCCAGAGGCCTGAATGTTGCAGTCTGGAACAGAGTATCATTTTCAATTCTGAACTCCAGCCAGGCTTCGCCGGGAAGCTTCATCTCGGCGTACAGAAGCAGTCTTTTTGCCCCTCGGTCAGCATACAATACCCGCCAGAAATCAAGGGCGTCGCCGGGAGAGATTTCAGTGTCGTTCTTTCTCCCCCTTCTCAATCCCACACCGCCTGAAAGCTTGTCCATGAAACCCCTGATTCCCCATAACCAGCTGGCATAGTACCAGCCTGTATCTCCTCCTATGGCCCATATTCTGTTCAGTGTCCTGACCTCGTCTGTCACTTTTCTGTGCCTGATGTCATTAAAGCAACCGTAAGTCGGAACCTTGACAAGGTCAGACAGTCCCCTCTCCAGCAATGGTCCCGAGAGGGCATCGGTCCAGCTGGAATAAACATCATGGCTTTCAATCCTGGAGAAAGCGCTCCTGACAGACTCATCAAAGCTGAGCAGCCTCACGCCCAGCCTCATGTGCAGGTCATTTTCCCTGCAGATCACCTCAACCTTCATGCTGTCAACAAGATTGACTGCCAGCTTGTAGGAAGTCGAAGTGACAAAATAGAGCCAGTAGGAGGAGAGCTTCGGTGTCATCACAGGAACAACCCATACTTTTCTCTTCAGGTTGCGAACAGCAGCGAACCTGAGCAGCATATCCCGGTAAGTCAGAATATCCGGCCCGCCGATGTCGAAGTTCTGGCCGAAGGTATCTTCTCTGAGCAGAACCCCGCTGAGAAATTCGACGACGTTATTGATTGATATGGGCTGCGATCTTGTATTCAACCAGCGTGGTGCCACCATCACCGGCAGTTTTTCCACCAGGTCCCTGATTATTTCAAACGATGCGCTCCCTGATCCCAGAATGATACCCGCACGGAGAGTGGTCAGGTGCCATTTCCCTTTCTCCAGCTCCTCCTCGACTGCCTTCCGCGATCCGAGGTGTTTCGACAGGCTCTCATTGTTTACTATTCCGCTCAGATAGATGACCTGCCTGACCCGGGTCTCGTTTAGTCTCTCCCTGAAATTTATTGCAGAGTCTCTCTCCATTACATCGAAACTCCCGACGGAAGATGACATTGAATGAATCAGATAGTAGGCGGCATCAATATCTGCCGGGATGGATGAGAGGGAGCTGCTGTCAAGGAAATTGGCAGTTATCACGCTAAGCCGTTCAGTGTCGAATCTTGATGTGTCAAACCTTCTGGCATCACGGACACAGCATACTACCTCGTGCCCCCCGGCAAGGAGTGACGGCAGCAGCCTTTTGGCTATGTATCCGGTTGCACCGGTGAGGAGTATCTTCATAATATGTTTTTAAAAATTTCTGAATGCATCCCGTCTCCAATTCCGTTCAAAATATGATTCGTATGCCGGCGGCTATCGCATCGCGGTCAAATATTACTGCCAGCGGTTCAATGTTACCAGGTCTGATGTCATGGAATATGAAATACATAGCCATGTCAAATACAAGGAGAAATCCGCCCTGCAATATCACGGCATTACCGTAGCCTTTCAGCAGATCACCTCTCTTTTCCGAATTGGAGGAGAAGTGCCTCATCAGGAGCCCGGCACCCATGTAGCCCACATCAAGTCCGGAATTGATAAGAAATAGCTTCTCCGTTTTAAGGTGCCTGGCCAGAAGCTCTCCTTCGCTCATAAGGGAAACGTCAGTGCTGTAACTGCTGTACAGTGCGAATCCTGCAATTGAAAGGTTGACTACATTCCAGAAAAGATTCATCTGGCTGAAATACTTCTTCTCTCCCTCAAATGCAGCCCAACCGTAAGCACCTGCAGCCATGTTTGCCAGTGCCCAACCTCCCAGGACATACATTCCTGCATTATTGGCCGCCAGGCTCGCTTCTTCGAATGCCCGGCCGTACTCCTGGGCATTCAGCACTAAAGCTGCCATAAGCATAATTGTAGTTACGAAAACCCTCTTATCTGTAATCATAGCTGGTCCTGATCAGATGATTAAAACCATTCTGAGTTTATATTGTTTAACATCACCCACATGGATTGCTTCAATTCTGTTTTTCCTATTTTTGTTCAATATACTGATACATTATGAAATCTATCCCAGCTATCCGTACCTGTTTGTATCTTTTTGTCATTACTTCCCTGCCGGCTTTAATTGTGTCCGGTTGTACCGGGAACAAACCAACGGACAATCCATCCGGGCAGAAGGTAATCCTCTATGCCGAATTCATGCATGAGGTGAACAGCTTCTCTCCGGTGACCACTGCCGAGGTAAACTTCAAGGCGGATCATCTCTTCTACGGCGAGGATGTTCCCGCATCAGCTATCGAAGAGGACAAGCAACTGGCGGGATTCCTCTCCGCAGTTGAGAAGAGCGGCAGGGGAAGAATCAAAGCCGT
>JAVEZX010000002.1:0-68534 GCA_034002785.1 Bacteroidales bacterium | reverse complement strand
ACGCTCTTCCGATCTATAATCGATCCCGTTTCCGTCTGCCAGAATGTGTCGTGGAATAGTTTTCCGAACACCCTTCCTGACCATATCACCGCTTCTGAATTCAGGGGTTCGCCGACACTGGCCAGGTGACGCAGGGATGAGAGATCAAACTCCCTGACAATATCATCTCCTGCTTTCATGAGTGACCTGATAGCGGTAGGAGCGGAGTACCAGACCGTTATCCGGTATTTTTCTATGAACCTGTACCAGGCCTGTGCTGAAAACCCCGTATCGAGCACACATTGAGTCACTCCCAGGCTCCATGGTCCGATTATTCCGTATGAAGTACCGGTCACCCATCCCGGGTCGGCGGTGCACCAGTAAATATCGTCATCACGCAGATCAAGAACCCACTTTGTGGTAAGGTACTGTGACATTATGGAATAATGAACATGCTTTACTCCCTTGGGCTGGCCGGTAGTACCTGAAGTGTAATGAAGCAAC
This sequence comes from Bacteroidales bacterium, assembly GCA_034002785.1. Taxonomy (GTDB): domain Bacteria; phylum Bacteroidota; class Bacteroidia; order Bacteroidales; family VadinHA17; genus SR-FBR-E99. The sequence continues at coordinate 68,051 of JAVEZX010000002.1, read as the reverse complement.
GAGTGAGTTTCCGCCCGGGTAGGACAAATTTCAAATTTCTCGACAGGTTCTGTATTTTCAAGGCTGAAGAGAATTTCTCCGGGTTCGAGCTCTCCGGGTTTGATATTGTCAACAATGATTACAAATTCCAGGTTGGGAAGCGATGAGCGAATCTTCCTTACCTTGGAAAGGTGTTTTTTCTGTGTTATGACAACCCTTGTCCCTGCATTCTCAAGCCTAACAAAAAGTGATTCATCGCCGAATGCTGAAAATAGGGGCTGAACAACGGCACCGATCTTCAGTATTCCAAGGAACGACAGGTACAATTCGGGAATCCTGTCCATAAAGAGGCAGACCCGGTCTCCTTCGCAAATACCCTGATTGCGGAGAAAAGCGCCGATAGTGTTTCCGGCAAGCCTGATGTCATTGAAGGTGTAACTCTTTTCCGTACCCCCGAATCCCTCATAATAAAGGGCAACCTTGCTGCCCAGACCCTTCCGGCAGATCCTGTCGGAACAATGCCAGCCAATATTAATTATATCTCCGGGATTGTAATCGAGCTCTTTTTCCGCAATGGCCCAACTGAAGTTCCTGTTCAGTTCTTCATACGACAGATGTTCAGACATAGATGTCAGGTGTTATTTAACACAATGACATCAAGTTAAAACTAATTCTCAAAATAGCACTATAATCGGAAAAAAATTCCAGGTAAAAGCTGAAAGCCCGAAAGTCGGAAGGTCTGAAGGTCAATAGTTGAGAAGACTCTTAATCCCAGTTAAGTATCACCTTGCCGCAGTTGCCTTCCTCCATCACGTCAAAGCCTTTCTGGAAGTCGTCAATGTGGAACCGGTGGGTGATGATCGGGTCAAGGTTGATACCGCCTATTATCATCATCTGCATCTTGTACCATGTCTCCCACATCTCACGGCCGTATATACCCTTAAGTGTCAGGGCCTTGAAGATGATGTCACTCCACGGTACCTCGAAGTTGGAGGGAAGTATCCCCAGCAGTGCGATGTTGGATCCGTTATACATGTTGGCAATCATCTCGCGAAAGGCGACAGGTGAACCTGACATCTCAAGACCTACGTCGAAACCCTTCATATGAAGAGGTTCAAGCACGTCATGAATTTTCTCACCCTTCTTAGGATTGACTACCATTGTGGCGCCCATCTTTTTCGCCAGCTCAAGGCGATAGTCGCTCAGGTCCGTGGCCACCACATTGCGTGCACCGGCGAACCTGGCGATGGCGACAGCCATGCTGCCTATCAGTCCCGAGCCGGTGATGAGCACATCCTCACCCAGAAGAGGGAATGCCAGCGCAGTGTGGGTTGCATTACCGAACGGGTCCATTATTGCTGCCCACTCATCAGGTATACGCTGATCAAGCAGCACCACATTACGGGCCGGAACCTTCACATACTCAGCAAAGGAGCCGTCAATGTGCACACCAATACCCACAGTATTCTCGCAGACATGTTCACGGCCGCGCCGGCAGTTACGGCATGTGCCGCAGAAGAGATGCCCCTCGCCGGTCACCCGGTCACCCACCTTTACATTGGTGACACCCGGACCGGCTTTCTCGACATACCCCATGTACTCATGACCTATCGTCATGGGTACCTTTATGGTTTTCTGTGCCCACTCGTTCCATTCGTAAATGTGAAGGTCAGTGCCGCAGATTGCTGATTTTTTGACCTTGATTATGACATCATTGTAGCCGGGCTCCGGGATGGGTACTTCCTGCATCCATAATCCCCTGGCAGCCTGGGCCTTGACGAGAGCTTTCATCTTCTTCATCGCTACTGACGATTAATTCGTTATGACGTAAAAGTAATACAAATAGAAATCACAAAATATGATTTTTAATGTTGCCGGCAGGGTTAAATTGCCCTTAGTTGCATAATATTTATCTTTGTCGGGCGCTTCCCGGGCAGCTGGTCAGCAAGCGCCGGAACACAGTTAAACAGAAGCATAAACTATCATTCATGACAGACAGGAAAATCAGGGTGCGTTTCGCCCCCAGCCCGACAGGGCCGCTGCATATCGGCGGCGTACGTACCGCACTCTATAACTACCTCTTTGCAAGGCATCACGGAGGGACTTTTATTCTGCGCATAGAAGACACGGACCAGACACGGTATGTTGAGGGAGCCGAGGAGTACATCATGGACTCCCTGGAGTGGGCTGGCATCAGGGTTGATGAAGGCGTTCGCGAGGGCGGCCCCTTTGCACCTTACAGGCAGAGTGACAGGAAGGAGATCTATCACCGTTATGCTGATGAACTTATCAGAAGGGGCGACGCCTACTATGCCTTCGATCCGGCTGAGGAACTGGATCGTCTGAGGCAGGAGCATGAATCGCGCGGCGAGACATTCAACTACGGCTGCATGACACGAATGAACATGTGCAACTCCCTTACCCTGAGCGCAGAGGAGGTTAAGCACCGAATTGGAGCGGGTGAGCATTATGTTGTCAGGTACCGCATGCCTGACAATGAGGAGATTCACTTCTCCGACCTGATCAGAGGAGATATCGTTGTCAACACCTCCACTCTGGATGATAAGGTACTCTACAAGTCAGATGGCATGCCGACTTACCACCTGGCTAACATAGTTGATGACCATCTGATGGAGATTTCGCATGTCATCAGGGGAGAGGAGTGGCTTCCGTCGCTTCCCCTGCATGTGATGCTGTACCGGAGCTTTGGCTGGGAGGCGCCGTTGTTTGCACACCTGCCGCTGCTTCTCAAACCCACCGGGAAAGGGAAGCTGAGCAAGCGTGACGGTGACAAGATGGGATTTCCCGTATTTCCGCTCTACTGGCCATACGGCGAAACAGCCTCGGGATACCGCGAAGAGGGCTACTTCCCCGAAGCATTTGTGAATATGCTCGCTCTCCTGGGATGGAACCCGGGAACGGAACAGGAGATCTTCACAATGAACGAGCTGATTGATGCATTCACAATTGACAGGGTGGGGAAGTCGGGCTCGCGATTTGATCCCGAGAAGGCAAAGTGGTTCAATACGAAATATTTCCAGATGAAGAGCAGTGAGGAGCTGGCAGAGCTCTTCATGCCTCTGGTGAACCAAAAGGGATACGGGCCTGATCATACCACACTTGTGAGGATAGTCTCGCTTGTAAAGGAGAGAGCCGGATTCGTGAAGGATCTCTGGAACGAGGCTGATTTCTTCTTTGTTGCACCGGAAAGCTATGACGGTGATGTTGTCAGGAAACGGTGGAATGCTGATGCTCCCCGGCAGCTGACTGAGCTGCGAGAGATGGTTGCATCCGTGAATCCCTTCGTCCCGGAGGTGCTTGAGCCGGCAGTAAAAGAGTGGATTGCCTCAAAGGGATACAACACCGGAGCCATGCTCAACCTGTTCAGGCTCCTGCTTGTAGGAGCCTCAAGAGGTCCGCACCTTTTTGACATTGCAGGCCTGATAGGCAGGGAGGAGACGCTGCACCGGATGGATAACGGTATCATGCGACTCTCAGCATCTGCCTCATGAAGCAGTCAGCCAACATACGATTTATCGATTTTCATACACATAGTCTAACTGGCGCTGATGATACGGTCAGGATGGTGAACCTGATGGCCGGAGATGAGGTGCCTGACAATTTTCCTGCGAATACTCTCTTTTCCGCAGGCATTCACCCATGGCAGCTGACTGAGGATAACCTGTCAGAGCTGCAGACGGAGCTGCTGCTGACCGTTGCCCACCCGCATGTTGTAATGATTGGTGAGGCCGGGTTCGACCGGCTTCGCGGGGCGCAGGGGGAGACGCAGTACCGTGCCTTTCTTTTCCAGGCTCACATTGCGGAGGAGATAGGGAAGCCTCTGGTGATCCATTGTGTCAAAGGGTGGGATGAACTGAGGCGTGCGCGCAGGGAGGTCAAACCCGGCCGCCCCTGGGTCATCCACGGATTCAGAGGAAGCGGCAGCCTGGCAGCATCGCTGGCCGGGGAGGGATTCTGGTTCTCGCTGGGAGCAAAAGGACTGACAGCTGAGGTGCTTGGGTCGGTCTCCCACGAAAAGATGCTGCTGGAGACTGACGATTCCGGCGGGCAGATAGGGGAGGTATACCGGCTCTTCGGGGCTGCTGCCGGGTATGATGAGCCAGGCACAGAGGGACTTATCCGCAAGAATTTCAACTCACTCTTAAACTTCAGCCTGTGACGGAGGGATGGCTTTCACGCACCGAGATGCTCCTTGGCCCCGAGGCCCTGGAAAGGCTGAAGAGTTCACATGTCCTGGTGGCAGGGCTGGGCGGCGTAGGCTCATGGGCGGCAGAGATGATATGCAGGGCCGGGGTGGGGGCCATGACAATCATCGACGGTGATGTGGTGACTGCTGCAAACCGGAACAGGCAGTTGCCGGCACTCACATCAACAACTGGCAGGAAGAAGGCTGAAGTGATGGGGGAGAGGTTGCTAGACATAAACCCTGAGCTCCGGCTGAGGATCCTACCGGAGTTCATCCGCGATCAGAGGATGACAGACATCCTTGAGGAGGAGAAGTATGACTTTGTGGTGGATGCAATTGACACCCTGTCGCCCAAGGTTTTCCTGGTTTACCATTCCCTGAGACTGAACCTCCGGGTTGTAAGTTCGATGGGAGCAGGGGGCAAATATGACCCCACCGCCATAAGGATAGCCGATATCTCTGAGACAAACTTCTGCAACCTGGCAAGGATGCTGCGCAAGAAGCTTCATAAGCTTGGCGTACATGAGGGGTTCACAGCTGTTTACAGCCCGGAGGTGGTTGACAAGAATCTCATAGTAAGAGGCTCTGATGAGAGCAACAAGGCATCCAGCGTGGGGACGATGTCTTACATGCCTGCCGCGTTCGGCATAGCCTGCGCCTCGGTTGTCATCAGGGAACTGGCGGGAACAGCTGAGGCAATATAGTTAATCACCTACCTGGCCATCACCCCCTTTAATACCGGCAGGTCATAGCCGGGAGGTGTGCTCTGCCTGATTTTTACCACGGCCGTATCACCTCCGAAACTACAGGTAATTTTCAAGTGATGAGGACTCTCTAGATACCTGAGTATAAGCACGAAGGTAGAGTCATCCTCCCATGTGCAGGCTCCTGCCACCAGGTTTGCGGGAGATGCTCCGGGCTTACGCAGAATGCCGGGTCCCCCCATCTCCGTACTGGAGGTTATCCACTCACCTCTGCCAAAGGGTATCGTCCGGACGGTCTCTCCGTTTCCGAGTGACAAGCTGCAGGCATCCCCGGCAAAGTCAAGGGTGAGATATTTGAGTTTAAGGTTGTTATCTTCCAGCAGGAATCTTTTGTTCCGGATGGTTTCGGCGATGGGAGAGTCTTCCGCTTTTGCCGGGACCGGCAATACCAGTGAGGCAAGTCTTGTCTTCAGCTCTTCTGCTGCTGACCGGTTCTCCGGCAGCGCTTCCTCTTTCATTGCAGGCAGTATCTGGTTCCAGACCATATTCATTACATCCTGCATGTCATGTGATTCAGAGGTTATGGCAACCACGGCATCCTTCTCAGGTATCACCATGATGTACTGGCCGAAGGCTCCGTCAGCCCTGTAGCTGTTGTTACGGCTGCGCCAGAACTGGTAGCAGTATCCCTGGACCCAGTCGTTGCCGGCCCTTGTCTCCGGTGTGGCATCCGGCGCCTGGTCAATCTTGAACGAGGTGGCTTCCTCAACCCATTCTGCCGGGATTAACTGTTTCCCGTTCCATAATCCCTTCTGAAGATAGAGCTGGCCGAATTTGGCCATATCCTCGGTTTTTACACGCAGGCCCCATCCGCCGGCGTTAATGCCTTCAGGACTCGATTCCCAGTCTATCCCCTCAATACCCAGCGGCCCGAAGAGGCGAGGCTGGAGATAGTCGGCCACCTTTTCTCCGGTTGCCTTCTGCACTATGGCTGACAGCATGAATGTGGCCATTGAATTGTACAGGAACTTGCTTCCAGGATCGTTTACTACAGGAAGGCTGAGAAATGCCGGTACCCAGTTGCCACCCGAGGAGGTAATATCATTGGACGGATCGGGATCCTGGCCGGCAGTCATCGTCAGGAGATCCCTGACAGTCATGTCTGCAAGGAAGGGTGACACTGTATCCGGAAGCTGATCAGGGAAGAACGACACCACTTTATCATCAGTGCTGAGCAGTTTTTCCGTGACGGCGAAGCCAACAGCGGTAGATGTGAAGCTTTTGCTCACGGAGTAAAGGGTATGCCTCAGCTCCGGGCTGTAAGGATTCCACCATCCCTCGGCTATCACCTTCCCGTGACGGAGAATCATTATGCTGTGAAACTCGTGACTTCCGGTTGCCACTGAATCAAGAAATGTAAGCAGCTCTTCAGACGAAACCCCTTCAGCCTCCGGAGTGCTTCGGGGCAGAGAAGTATTGGCGGGAGCCGGGTTCTTACATCCTCCTGAAAGGGCAAGGAGTATCAAAGCTGCGATGAATGAAGAGAAAGAGAAGAGTTTCATAGGGTATCAGTTACGGGTTTTCTGTCGATACCCAAAAGTAAAACTTTACAGCCGGTTTTACTGCTGTGTCCCTTCTTCTTTTTTCTTTTCAGTCACTTCCTTTGCGGTATATCCCAGCTTCTCGATCGACCTTTTAAGCACTTCGGAACTGGTCTTGCCGTCCTGGTACTTAACGGTGACCTCCTTAGTAGCGAGATCACATTTCACATCCTTTACCCCCTTGATGTACGGGATATTCTTCATTATTGTGTTAACACAGTTCTCACAGTCGATGCTGGTTTCGAACCTGACTGTCTGAAGTTCCTTTTTGGTTTTCTCCTGTGCATTCAGTGCCACTGATGAGAAGATAAACAGAAGAAGAGCTGTAAATAGACTGTTTCTTTTCATTGTATTGATTTATTGATTTGTGTTTCAATTTTGCGGGTGGTCCAGTGCGAACCTGAATCCTGCATAGAGCTTTCTGCCATGTACCGGACCCCATATCATTGCCCCGTCAAAATACGGGCCAAAGGGATCTTCCGGTGCGATCAGCGCCTCATGCTGTCTTGAGCCTGTGATGTTCTCGGAGCCGATATATACGCTCCATTTCCTGAAGTACTTTGTCACCTGGGCGTTCATGACCGGATATGCGCTGAAGCTCTCGTGTCTCCTGTAAGGTTCGGGATTGGCCATGGTGGATGGGATCCTTCCGGGGCCGTTGTACTGCAGCGTATAGTCAACCTGCCATTTCCTCATCCTGGTTGTGTATGAGGCAGTCAGCAGTCCCTTATAGCGCGAGGAGAGAGGCTTTTCGCGAAGTTCTCCGCCGATTGTCTGCCACACGTCATTCCATCTCCAGGCGGCAGTAATGTCCAGTCCGGTAACCGGCTGTATCTGTGCTTCGATCTGGAACACATTTGACCATGATCTGCCATCGAGGTTATAGAAGTGCACACGGTCGATATCCGTGTCGAAATCCGTCACTATCTGCTTTATAAAGCTGGTGCGGTATGCCTCGCCTGTAAGCCGGAGTTCACGTCCCCCCACGGGGATATAGCCTGTCAGGTTGATACCGGCATTCCATGCCTCTTCGATATCCAGGTCACTGTCAATGATCATCTCCCGGCTGCTGGCCAGGAAATACATGTTTTCTGCAAGCACATGCACGGTTCTGTAACCTTTGCCCGCCGATGCCCTGAGGGTCAGTTTCGGCAGGATCTCATAACGAAGGTGAATCCGTGGAGTGAATTGTGCTCCATGGTTCCTGTAGAAATCATAACGTACCCCTGCAAGAAGGGTCACCTTTGCCGAATCAGTGTAGGTGTACTGCATAAAGACACCGGGAACAGACTCAACAGTCTCCGCGTCAAGGGCTGCCACGGTCTGTCCGACCAGCGGTCTGTAGATGCCGTGCAGTTCATCATAATGGTCATAACGATAGCTGGCTCCGGCGTCAATTGTGTGTTTCTCGGCCGGGAAGTACTGGTAGAGCAGGTTGGTGTAATAGCTCCTCTGGGTAGCGTCATACCTGTTGAAGCCGAGCCATGATTTCATGTCATGGAAGGTCATGCTCTGGATCCAGCCCACCGACATGTTGTCTGACGGGCCGAACATGCCTCCAAGCTTTGTAAAGGCTTCAGCTCTCTCCGTACCGATATTTATCCCGTAGCCGCTGTCCCAGGTGTTGTTGTCACCGGGGTCATAATCGAACTCACCGCCGATCCTCTCTTCCTGCATATACTTGATTCCTGCCCGGAAGGTAAGGTTGTTGCTCAGGTAATCCCAACGGTTCATGAAGCTGTACTGCCTTACATCAGGCTCATCACGGAAACCGTCGTGGTTATGATCACTGGCGCCGGATTGAGTTTCACCGTGTCCGAGGATCATAGTGCTCCAGTAGTCGCTGAGCCTGACCGAAGCATTGGCGTTGGTCTCTATCTTACCCGCATCGCTTACGAAGCCGTTCACAAAGACCAGCTCACTTGAAGCAGGTTTCTTGTATTCGACATTTATCTGACCGGTTATTGATTCGTTGCCGTTACGGACAGAAGAGGTTCCCTTTGATACCTGGATTGACTCCATCCAGGGGCCCGGAACATAGCTGAGGCCGTAAGCTGCCCCGAGCCCGTAAACGGACGGGATGTTTTCAGTAAGTATCTGCACATATGAGCCGGCAAGTCCCAGAAGCTGTATCTGTTTGGCCCCCGTGGCGGCATCGGCATAATTGACGTCGACGGAGGGATTGGTGACAAAGCTTTCCGAAAGGTTGCAGCAGGCTGCCTTGCAGAGTTCGGCGGCAGTTATTTTCACAGTGGCGACAGTTGCATCCCTGTCAATGTGTGCTCCTGTTGCCCTTCCGATGACAGTGATCTCGCTGATCATGCTGCTCTCCCTGAGGAAAATTTCGATGTATTCAGTATCAGAGTCTATACTGACTGTATCAGTGTTATAGCCGACAAAGCTGGCCACAAGAAGGTTGTGTCCCCTGGCCCTTTTGAGTGTAAAATAGCCGGCAGCGTTGGCAGAGGTGCCGGTGGTGGTTCCCGCCCAGACTACGTTCGCGCCGGGAAGAATCTCAGTGCTGCCTGTTCCATCCTCGTCTGCAACCATGATCTTGCCCTCGATGTGGCCCTGAGTGAAGGCAAGGGAAGGTGATAGAATCAGTAAAAGTATTATTATCAGATTTTTCATAGAGAATAAATTAAATGCTTATTGAATTCCTGCGTCTGCTTCGGGATGTTTGCCCGGAGCCTGCGCATCAGTCGCAACATATGCAGGGGTGAAGGATCTGAGTCCTTGCCCCGGTTATGTTGTATCTCTATGAAAAAATCAGGATTGCAGCCTGCAAAGGATTGTTGTCAGGTCGAAGTTGTGGTGTACCGGTTTGTCGGAAATAAAGGAATGGATGTTCCTGTCCGCCTCGACACCGATGACGGCGACCACCGTTGCTGCAATAAAGTAGGGTATAATCTCACTCGGAACCTCGGTGCGAACCAGCTCGTCGGTAACGATCCGCTCAGCCTCATGGGTGCAGCAATCGTCTGAGATGACCGGTGCACCGGTACTGTGATAATGGTTTATGTCACACTCCCCGTGGCGGCAGGCAGCACTCTCATGATGGACGCAGCAGTCTGCCTTAATCGGGTCACCGGTCAGGGTGGCTATTGTCTCATCGGTACCGCAGTGGAAGCATGTATGATGAATGAGGGTAAAGCCGGAGCTTCCCGCCAGCATCAGCATGATCAGGAAAAGTGAGATGAGGGGTGATATGGTGCGAATACTCTTCACGGCTGCAAATATAACATGAAATTTGTTCGATGGTTGTATGTAAAACAGCAGCGACAGGTCTTCAGACCCGTCGCTACGGAAATAAGGTTAAATCCGGTAACCGGCATGGCCGGTTATTGCCACCCGGAACAAATCACCGTTACCCTATTTGATGGGAGGAATTACCAGTACCTGCCCGGGATAAATGAGATCAGGATCCTTGAGCATCGGTTTGTTGGCTTCAAAGATTATCGGGTATTTCTTCGCGTCGCCGTAAACTGCCTTGGCGATCTTCGACAGGTAATCACCTTTCTTGACCGTGTAGAACTGCTTCTCCGGTTCGGGAGGTGCAACAGGCTCAGGCACGGTGACCGTCAGGTGATCCTCAACCAGTGAAATACCTTCGATGTTACCGGCAGTAACGATGATTTTGTTCTTGTTTGCCTGTGTGTCAACAGATCCTTTCAGAATCACCTTCTCATCATCAACAACCACGCTGACTTTGCTGACATCAAATCCGAACTTTTTGATGTGCCCGAGGATCAGACTGGCTTTTTCTTCTTCCCGTCTCTCTTCGGATTTGAATATTTTTGCTCCCGCATTTTTAATAAATGAAATTAGTCCCATAGTTTTTTCCGGTTTTTAAATTACTTCAAACGTTACTTTCAGATTTACGCGGTATTCGGTAATCTTGTTCTTTACAACAACCGCACTCTGTTCCTTTACATATACAGAGCGTATCTCCTTGACTGTTTTCCCTGCCGTCTTGACGGCGGAAGCTGCAGCATCCTCCCAGCTAACGGGTGATGATGCAAGGACTTCAATTACTTTCAGTACTGCCATGTTTTGTAATTTTAATGGATTAATCTTTAATAAGATAAACGATTGCCAAAGGCTTTTGTTTAAGAATGTGTAAGATAATAAAAAAAAACGGTCAGGCATAACTTTAGAAGACAAAACCAAATCGAGCGCTCTAAAATATTTATGTCATACATTTTTGTATATTTGATATTCGTTAACCTGATTGTAATTCTAACTTAAACACTTACAGATTATGGGAATAGTCAAAGAATTCAAGGAGTTTGCCGTAAAGGGCAACATGCTTGACATGGCCGTTGGTATCATCATTGGCGGGGCATTCGGAAAGATCATCACCTCGTTGGTGAATGACGTACTTATGCCGCCTCTTGGCATGGCACTGGGCAAGGTAGATTTCACAAGCCTGAAAGCAATACTGCAGAAAGGGCAGGATGCAGTAATGGACGGGGCAAACGGTATTCAGCCTGCGGTAAGTGAAGTATCAATAAACTACGGGATGTTTATCCAGAACATCATTGACTTCCTGATTGTAGCCCTTTGCATCTTCTTTGTCATCAAAGGCATGAACAGCCTGAAGAAGAAGGAAGAGGCTGCTCCGGCAACACCTCCGCCCCCGAGTGATGAGGTTGTGCTGTTGAAGGAGATACGTGATCTTCTGAAAAAATAGGCTCAGAAACAATAATCCATAAAGAAAATTGTTTGCATATTTGCAACCAATTGAATTATGGCAAGAATAAGAAAATATTTCTGGTGGCGAAGGTTCTTCCCTGACAGGGGCTGACCGGAATGTCACAACAGGTATAAAAATAAAGGCTGCAGTCGGAAGACTGCGGCCTTTTATATGTAATCATGCCTCTTACGTAGCCAGATAAGGTCGGGGTCAATGGTTGAACCCTGTCAGGTACCTGTACAGCTCACTGTCAGTAGACAGAATGATAGTGGTTGTCGAATCGAATGTCATCCTGAAGGTTTCCATCGACTTCATGAAACCGTAGAGGTTTCGGGACGCTGCAGACTGGTCATAGGCGCCCGCATAGATTGCTGCTGCCCTGGCATCGGCCTTCCCTCGTATCTCTTCAGCCTTACGGTATGCTTCCGACTGGATTGTCTTAAGATCGCGTTCCTTCTCTCCGTTGATCTTCGAGGCTTCTCCCTGGCCTTCCGACCTGAACCGCTCGGCAATGCGATAGCGCTCGCTCTTCATTCGCTCATAGATCTGCGTCCTGACCTCTTCCACGTAGTTCAGGCGCTTGATCCGCACGTCAAGGATTACAATTCCCAGGTCCTTCGCCTTATCATTGGCTGAGATCAGAATCATATCCTCGATCTTCTGCCTGCCGGTTGTGATATTATTGAGTGAGTCTCCCGTCTCTTCGCCTATCAGGCCTGATGAAACGGGGGTCCTGTTAACGGATCTTACTATCTCTTCAAGGTTATGACCGGCTATATGGTCACGTGTTTCACCGTCCAGGATGTCAGCCAGTCTTGACTGTGCCCCCCGCTCGTCGGTCAGTCGCTTGAAGAACTGAAGCGGATCGGTAATCTGCCAGCGGGCGTATGTGTCAACGAAGATAAACTTCTTATCCTTGGTAGGCACCTGGTTGGGATCGCCGTCCCACTCCATGTATCTCTTTTCAAAGTAGTTGGTACGCTGGATGAATGGCATTTTGAGCTTGAGACCGGGAGTGACCTTTGCTTTTCCGACCGGTTTTCCGAACTGTGTCACAACCACCTGTTCGGTCTCCTTTACTTTGAACACGCACTCGAGGATGAGCAGAAGCGTCACCAGGAGCACTGCGGCCGTTACAATCAGTTTTGTATTATTAGTACGCATGGTTTACTTCTTTGGTGTGAGCTGCATCTGGAGCAGAGGCAGCAGGTTAGTGCCGCTCTCGTCAGTTATGATCTTGTTTCCGGCCCGGGGAAGTATCTCCTCCATCGTTTCGAGGTATATCCTTCGTTTAGTGACTTCGGGAGCCTTGATATATTCAAGGTAAAGGGCATTGAAGCGGGAGGCTTCTCCGAGAGCATTGTTTACTCTCTCGGTGGCATATCCTTCTGCGCGCTGTATCGTCTCTTCCGCCTGTCCCTTTGCTCTGGGTACAACCTTGTTGTATTCCGAGCGGGCCTGGTTGATAAGCGTCTCGCGCTCCTGCTGTGCCTGGTTGACATCATTGAAAGCATCCTTGACCGGATCCGGGGGATTGACATCCTGCAGCACCACCTGTTCAATCCTTATACCGAGGGAGTATTCCGTGCATAGTGCCTGTATCTTCTGCTGGGCGCTGGAGGCTATCTCAGCCCTGCCCACCGTCAACACTTCATTTACCGTGCGGTCACCTACAATCTCGCGCATTGAAGCCTCCGAGATGTCCCGAAGCGCTACTACAGGCTCCCTTACCCTGAAAAGAAAGCTGTAGGGGTCTTCTATCCTGTACTGTACCACCCACTCAACATCAGCAAGATTGAGATCACCCGTCAGCATAAGCGACTCATCCACAGTGCCCTCCTTGGTGTACTCCGACCTTATGCCGGGTGCCGTGGTACGGAATCCGAACTCCTCCTTCTGCTGCCTCTCGACGGCTACCTTGTAGAGTCTTTCAATTATCGGGACTTTCATGTTGAGACCTGATTCAACCTTTCGTACATATTTCCCGAATCTGGTGATGATACCCACTTCCTCAGGCTGAACCTGGAAGAGAGTGGTGGCGAGCAGGATGAGGACGAACAGGGCAATGAGACCGTATCTCAGGTAAAGCCCGTTTTTGTCCATCCAGGCTCTGTAGCCTGATTTACCGTTTGTCTGGTATGCCAATTTGCGTCAGTTTATTCAGATACAATTTTAATATATTTTCCTGCAGGAACCGGCTCATTCAGTTCCATGTTGTTCAGAAGCGCCAGTTCCGCCATCATTCCCTGCGGCATGTTGAAATAGGAAAGTGTACTTGCAAGTGTACCGGCACGCGGTGCCTTCTTCACATGAACCCTCATGGGCTTGACATTGATCCTTGAGAGATCGGTCAGTTGTGCAAAGGTCTTCATCGATGCTTCCATCGTCGGGGCAAATGCTGCAAAGTCAGCTTCGGTGGAGACTCCGTGAAATATATAGATCAGGCCACCGTACTCGATGAAATAGGAGATTACGGCATTTGAACCTGTAGCGCCTGTCTGCTGATCCTGGGCCTGCTGTTTCGAGAGAGTGACTATTGCCGGCAGGCCGTTGACAGTTCTTCTCTCTGCGCGCTGCAGTTGCAGGCCGTACATCGCAAGGGTGGTGTCTGCTGCTGCCTGAAGCGATTTCTGGTTTGAGAGGGTGAAGAGCATCAGGGCTCTTCCGTCAGACGGCTGAATGGTTACCTGCGTCGGAGCATTGGTGAGCTCCCATCCCAGAGGATAGGAGAACTTGAATCTCATTTCGGGATGATAGAAAGTGTTATCCCTTGTATAACCCTGCTTGGGATCTTCGCCGTAGATCATCCCGTCAATCATCTGAAGGTATGAATCGGCTCCTACCTTGTAAGACTGAAGCCTGAGGCTGTCCTGCCACCGTTTTGAGTCCCTCAGCACCGCGTTGTAGCGGTCACCCGGATCAGGGTGGGTGGAGAGGAAGGTGGGAACACCCCCTTCAGACTCGGAGAGATTCATCTTAATAAGTACCTTGTAAAAATCAGCCATTCTAGCTGCATCGTAACCAGTCCTTGATGCGTACTCAACGCCGAGCTGGTCAGCCTGACGCTCATCATCCCGACTGAAACTCAGGAAGAGAAGCTGGAGGCCCTGCATGGCCTGCTCGGCATAGTTGGCAAACTTCTCAGATGCAATCATTCCGCCAATCAGAAGTAAGGTGCCAAGCTGCTGCTTGGTCTGCTGGCTTACCGAGTGGCGGGCTGCTATGTGACCCATCTCATGGCCAAGGACACCCATGAATTCAGCCTCATTATTGAAGTTGGCCATTATTCCTCTTGTGAGATAAATGTATCCTCCCGGAACTGCAAAAGCATTTATAACCGGAGAATCAACCACCTTGACAGTATATTGCAGGGTCGGCCTGTGAGAGAGCTTTCCCATCTCCGTTCCCTTCGTCTGCACAAAAACCTGCATTGCCGGATCTGCATATTCTCCGAAACTTGCCATCACCTGGGGGTGATATGAAAGTCCCATCTGTACTTCCTGTGCTTCTGACATAAGCATGATCTGTTTCTTACCGGTGACGGGGTTGACCGCACAGGAGATCACCGCTGCCAGTGCGACTGAAATCAATGCAACAAAGATCAGTACGCGTCTCTTTTTCATTACTTCCTTTGATTTAGTTCATTAAACAACCGGGTTAGGTTTCCGGCTCTTAACTGAAGACTGAGATCAAATTTAGCAATTATTATCACAAAAACAAAAGCCGTGCCTGCACAGGCACGGCTTTAATTCAAGCCATATTGAATTCAATCAGCAGTTTACTTTTTCGTAAGCTCAAAATCGACCACGGTTTTGTTGCCTGCTATTATATCAACCCCGTCAAAACGGACCGTATCATAGCCCTCTTTTGTGGCTGATACCGAATATTCACCGGCAGGCACTCCAATGATTGCGTATATTCCAAGGGTATCGGTGAAGGCAGTTGCAAGAACGGTGTCCTTTTCAATCCAGACGGTTGCTTCAGTGATTTTAACACCGGCAGTATCTGATACAAAGCCCCTTACGCAACCGGCCTTTGCCATGTTGGCTGCCCTGATAACCGGCTTGAAGATGAATCCGTTGTTGTGTGCCGGGTTACCCCTCAGGATGAATGACCTGGAGAGATCGATGTCAAGAAGCACCTCCTCAAGGTTACCTTCCGATACTTCCAGTGCAGGACGCAGGAATATCTTAATGCCTGTCTGACCTCCGCTGGGAACCTTCACGCGGTGAATCTCTTCTGAGTCCTTGAGTTTCAGCCCTGCCTCCTCCACATAAAGCCTGACAAGGTCATATGTTCCTGTGGGGATCTCCATGTCAAGGAGGGTTTCAGTGACGCCGTTCCGCAGGTCAATCAGGTCTACAGTCACAGTATCCTCAGAAAGAGTTATGAACGGGTTACCGTCACTGATTCCGTCACCGGCTTTCCTGAGTTCAACCTTTGTGATTGTAACCATTGCCGATTCGATATTACTGATGTCAAACGGGGCATCGGTGACTTTCAGAACAATCCTTCCCTGGTCATCGCCGTTGCCTATTCGGTTGCATGCGCCCGCAATCAGTATCAATGCGGCTGTCAACAATACAGTTAATCTCTTTTTCATCATTTCGTTTTTTTACGATTTGCAATTCACAGGCGAAAATAGAATCCGCACTATGAAGTTTTGATGAAATTTCACCTTCTGAAGATCCGGCTGCGGATAATGCGCCTCCTTTTGCCTGCCTCACTGTAGTCGATTTCCTTTTCCTTGAAGATGTCGAAGAGCCTGTCAAAGAATGTTTTATCCCTGAAGTCGGGACATTCCAGCGCCATCGCCAGTTCGGGGGACAACGGTTCGAAGGGTATGTTGATCCTGTTCATCAGTTCCTTCTCCTTCTCAACCTTTCTGAGGGTCAGTGCCACCAGCGGCAGTGCCAGTGCGCTTCCTGAGCCATAGCTTCCGTTATTGAAGTGGATTGAGGGTGTTGAGGCTCCCACCCTGCTGACGATCACTATTCCGGGATTGAAGGCGGCGAACCATGCATCAGCGTAGTTCTGAGAGGTACCGGTTTTTCCTGCCAGGGGGATCCTGACCCCATAGATACTGTGGACAGCGGCGCCGGTGCCTTCCCTGATGGCCTTATGTAGCATTGCCGCCATAAGCGTTGCGGACCGTTCGGACAGGACTCTCTCCCTTCGGTCTGGCGGGTCATACTGCCAGATTATACTTCCGTCATGTGCTTTGACGGACTCAATCATATATGGTGATATTTTCTCTCCGCCGTTGGCGAAGGAGGCATAGGCGAGCGCCACCTCCAGGATGCTGGCTTCCGCCGTGCCCATTGCCAGGGAAGGCATGTCGTCCAGCGGATATGTAAAGCCCATCTCCCTCCAGAGGCGGTCAACCTTATTAAATCCTATCATGAGGAAGAGGCTGAAGGTAGGTATGTTCATCGACTGCGCCAGTGCTCCGGCAAGAGAATACTTGCCTCCGTAAGAGTGGTTGTAGTTCTCCGGGCTCCAGTTGTTGAAACCTGAGAGTGTTACCG
This sequence comes from Bacteroidales bacterium, assembly GCA_034002785.1. Lineage (GTDB taxonomy): Bacteria > Bacteroidota > Bacteroidia > Bacteroidales > VadinHA17 > SR-FBR-E99. Next base: position 51,336 of record JAVEZX010000002.1, on the reverse strand, counting down.
AGTCATTGTCCAGGTAGCGGCAGGGCTCAATCCCGTCTTCAAGTGCGGCGGCGAAGATGAATGGTTTGAATACTGATGCCAGCTGCCGGCGTGCCATTATCTGGTCATAAGGCTGTGTTTTGAAGTCGATGCCTCCGGCCCATGCCATCACCGCGCCGGTAAAGGGGTCGATTGCAAGCAGTCCGGCATGGAGAGTAGTCATCATCTTCCTGAGGCTGTCAGGGATCTCTTTCAGGGCTCTTCGGCCCGAGGAGGTGCTGTACTGCTCGTCGAGCCGCTTCTGCATCCTGGAGAGGTGGGCACTGAAGGCTTCACCGGCGGCAAGCTGCAGCGGCATACTGAGGGTGGTTGTGATTATGAGCCCGTCACGCTCTATATCCGGGGCTTTCCCGCGATAGCCGGCAGCCTCCTTAAGGATACGGTCAGCCTCTGCCCTCACACGGACGAGGAAGTAGTCTGCAGGACCGGCAAGATCTGTTTTATTGTAGTTGAGCTTCAACGGCAACGCGCTGAGCGAGTCGGTCTGCGCTGCGTTGAGGTAACCGTACTTCTCCATCTGTCCGAATACCACATTACGCCTCCTGAGTGCGTTGTCAGGATAAAGTCGCGGATTGAACAAGGTGTTCGCCTTGAGCATCCCGATGAGCAGGGCTGCCTCCTCCCTCTTAAGGTCAGAGGCATGGCAACTGAAATATCTCCGGGCGGCGGCCTCGATGCCGTAGAGGTTCTCCCCGAAAGAGACAGTGTTCAGATAAAGGGTCAGTATCTCATCCTTGGTGAAAACCTTTTCGATTCGCCCTGCGAGAAGAGCCTCACGGGTTTTGTTCAGGAACACGGACATAACCAGGTAATCCCGGCGTCCGTACATGTTTTTTGCCAGCTGCTGAGTGATTGTGCTGCCTCCTCCGGCACTGCGGTCACTGAAAAGTATCGTTTTGAACAGGACCCTGACAAGACTCCTGGTGTCAACCCCGGAGTGATCATAGAAACGGGCGTCCTCCGTGGCTATAAGTGCATTGATCAGATGATCGGGCACCTGGTCAAGGGTGATGGCAGTACGGTTTTCGGAAAAAAACTTGCCGATCAGCTCCCCTTCAGAGGAGAGGACCAGTGATGCCGTGGAATTCCTGTAATTACGCAGCTCCTTCTTCCCTGGCAGGTGGCCGAACAATCCGGCGTAGACAGAACTGACAAAGAAGAGCGGTATGAAAATGACCACGGCAGTTGCCACTATCGATATCTTCAATCCCTTCTTCATTCGCCTGATTCTCTTCTCTCTGTTTATTATTGAATTTCAAAAATGCAGAATAAAACTCAATTCTGACGTAAAAATAACATTATGTCTCCACAGCCATTCTCATGCCATGAAAATTGGATTTTGCAGGTTTCGGCACATCAGTTTCATTGGTTGTCTCACTATTCGTTCCGTTGGTCAAAAGGTGGCTGGTGAACATCAAAATTGTTTGGTTGTTGTAATAAAGAGTCAATAACTTCGGCATGAAAATCCTTGAAAAGGGTGACTGTCTAACACTGGTGGCACAGAAATTGCTTAAGAATAAGCATCTGACTTAACAAATGGAAAAAGAAACAATCGGACTGAACAGGGACACAATATCGGATCAGCCCGTCATCAAGGTGAGCCCGAGGAGGCTGTCGTTAAGAGACAGCGGCCTTATTCACCTGTTTGACGAGCTTGACCTCGAGGTGCGTCAGAGTCTGATTGATTACCTTGACCGCATGGGCCTGGTCAAGGAATCGGGCGTGCTAGTCATCCCGTCATCCAGACACTATTTTTATGATGCAGATGACCTGAAGGGTGTCAGGACTGTGATTACACTTAGGCAGCTGAACCATATCAGAGAGATTAAGGATTTTCTCAAACAGATCACCGGCCTGCTTCCTTCTGACAGCAATTTTATCGGCTGTTTCATAGACAACCGGTCACAGAGCGGATTCACTGACAAATACGGCAACTTGCCGAAGCAGCAGTCAGAGAGGGCCGAGGCTTACGAGAACGGCATCGAATCAAGAATCCCCTTCATCAACAGGATGTACAGTTTCATTGATTCAAGGACCAACCGGTACCTGACCAGGAGGAGCGTTACCAGCCTGCTGAAGGAGAACGGCCTGGAGCTGGTGGGTATGACCGAGATCAACGGGCTCACCTATTTCCACACCAGGAAGGACAAGCCGGCTGCCTGACAGACCGGCAATCAGTTTACCGCAAAATTTTCTTATCCTAAAGTGCTATGGTTTCGACAAGCCAGCCGTCAATATTGTAATCCGGCCTTAGAACCTTGATAACATGCATCCTGTTTCCCTCCTTGTTGATAAAGATAAGCCGGGGTGTTGTCTCATAAGGAACCACTGTACCGTGTATGGTCAGATGTGCCGGAGACACATTGTAAGACTTTATCTTATTGAGGTTTGTTGAATTGTACTGCTCAATAAGAGATGAAGTACTGTAGAATACGCTGCTGATAGCCGGGCAGTCATCAAGTGCCGTGATGTAGGCGTAGTTCAGGTTGAAATTGCCGAATGAGGGTGCATCTGTCCCGTGGGATGAACCCACGTATTCCGGAACCCAGTAGATCTTTCCATAAGCGGAGTACACCTTTTTGCCGTCCTTCGAGAGCCAGAAATGCCCGACAGATTCATGATAACTGGTCACCTCAGGCTTCACCTCTCCTGTCGTCACATCAAAAACCATCAGACCGCTCGGGCTCAGGCCCAGGGAGGATCCGATCAGGTAATCCTCAGCCGGCACTTTTCTGATGAGAGTCTTCTCATATATCTGGTAAGTGCCCGAGCTGACCTGTCCTGTGGTCAGGTTAAGGTTTCGCATATAGACCCACTGATCTTCCGTAGGTGTAATATAACACCAGCCTGCCTCCCCGAAAACAATGTCAAACGGCATACAGTCGATATCATAATCATCGATTATCTCGCAGGCATCAAGGTCGATGTAACTCACTGATGCAACTGTATATCCGATAACTGCCTTATGGCCGTCTGAAGAGATACTTATGCAGGATGGCGTCTTTTCAAGGGCAATTGTATCTGAATCCCCTGAAACAGTATTGAAGAGTATGAGTTGATTGGGTGATTTGGTGCAGACCGCCATCAGCCCTGAGTCATGATGATACTCGGCATCCATAAGTATGCTGCCTAATTTGAAGTCCTGAGGAGGAGGCACAATGTCCGGTGTCACCCGTATGCTCAGCATAAACGGGTACTGAGCATGCGGACTGATGATTTTAACTGTATCCAGTATCTGGATGCCCTGGGTGATCTTGCCTGGATCCAGGTAAGCGGTAATCCATGCTGTCTGCCCTGGCCAAAGTGTGCCTGAAGTTTCCGAAAAGGACAGCCATTCAGGGATCTCTGTTATGGTCCAGTCAAGCATACCCTCTGTTGGAGTGATAAGTGAGAATGACTGCGATGTGGTGCCTTCAAAGATCAGACCGGAAGGGTTGCAGTGAATGGACGGGAATCCATAGTTTGTAAATATCACGGTGAATGAAACAAACCCGAAATCTTCGATCTGAACAATCACCAGTCCCGTGTGGCTGAAATAGCCTGCGGGGAGATTGCTGCCATCAATGCTCAGCGTGAATTCCACCATCCCTGCCTCGACCTTGCCACGGGGCGATTCCACTGAAAGCCACTTTGGGCGCATAAACACCCTGAACTCTGAATTTATGTTTTCCGGGAGCTCAAACATTATGGTGGCATCCGTATTGTAATTATCCAGCAAGAGGGTGTCCGGCAGGCTGTACATGTCGGCATTGTTTTTCTCAAGGAATTCATCACTGCAGGATGTGCCTGTAATCAGCAGGAGGATGAACCCGTAGATATAAGCTGACCTTTTCATCTGTTCCACAGTTTAAATCTGATTCCGACAGAAACCTCCAGTCTTGAGAGGTTCTCATAGGTTTCCTCATCCAGCTCCTGAGTCTGCTCTTCCACCCCGTTTGTGAGATTTATTTTTTTTAGTCTTGAAGCAAACACTGAGGCTTCCGCTCCTGCTGAAAAAAACGGGGTGATATCATACTCAAAACCGATGGTACCGTCCATGCCGGGTGCTCTTCCGGTTATAAGAACGTTCTCGGCCATAAACTCCATTTCGTTACGATAGAGTGTTATACCGCCTGAGAAGCTGGAGAAGAGGCTGAATTTTCCTTTATTACCTATCGGTTCCATGTAGAAAATTGATACACCACCATAGTTAACATACATGTTCTCACTGTATGAGGAATAATAAAGGTTCAGCGGGTCCTCGGGAAGGAAATACCCTTCCGTGGAGGCTCCGGTAAAGAAGAATTTGTACTTAAGGCCCGCCCCGTACCTCCCGTTGAAGAGCCAGGTTGCATCAGCACTGCCGTACCATCCGGATTTGAGGTTAGAGTAATAGTTCCCGGAAGCAGATGGCAACAGGCCCAGGCTGATCATTGCCTCCTCTGCCGCTTCAGTGCTGCTTGTGATGTAACCCATCCCGCCGTTCAGCCCGATCCGGAGAGTCCCGGCGAGCCCGGTCTTTGAAGGCTTGTATTCCTGCACCGGAAGTGCGGCAGGGGCGACAGAGTAACTGAGTACCTCACCCATGGGTAAGCGTCCCGTGGTCTTCACTCCACGGGTAATAAGCTCAAAATGAATTTCGCTTCGTGTGATCCGGTCGATCCTGCAGTCAATGGTGTCATTACTGCGTGTTATGATCCTGTCCTGCCCTGAAAGCCCGGTGACAAATCCGGCAAGGCACAATACAATCAGCAGATTTAGCTTCATGATTAAACGACTTTATGTAGTACAGACCTGATGCATAGTGTGCATCCAGAGACAAATATATATAATTATTCCCTGATTACAAATGATATCAGGCATCAAGTGGTTTGAAATCAGGGAATTTCAGAAAAAAAGATAGGGGTCTTAGTTTCGTTTCAGATTGGGACCAAATTACTCAGCCGGAAGGGCGAGGGTGATTGTTGTTCCCTCTCCGGGAATTGATGCCACGCTGATCTCACCATGGTGAATGTCTATAATCTTCTTTGCCAGGGAGAGCCCTATGCCGTGACCCCTGACTGAGGATGTCAGTTTGCTGCGGTAAAAAGATTCAAAGATGCGCTCCATCTCTTCCTCGGCTATTCCCGGACCGTTGTCACTGAACCGTACCAGGATGTTCCGGCTGTCATGTGTCAGATATACCCTTACGGTTTTATCGGGCGAGTACTTGCATCCGTTCTCCATTATATTGATGATGGCTGACAGAAGCAGTTGATCATCACCGTGAATTGTCAGGTTTTCAATGTCAGAGATTGTTTCATCAAGGGCAATGTTCACCGTGTATTCCTTCGCGTGCTTGATAATCTCTTCCCTTGCCTCCCACAGGGTCTCATCGATCCGTACATCGCTGAAGCCTGCAGTTGCTCCCTCGGAGCTTGCATGAGCCATCAGCAGCAGCCTGTCCAGCAGGCGATTAAGTTTTTTTATGTCTTCAAGGACTGCTTCAGTCGCCTCCCGGTATTCCCTCTCCGGCCGCTCCTTCATCAGCAGCACCTCAAGCTGCCCGGTAACCGCCGTAAGCGGCGTCCGTAGCTCGTGTGATGCATTCGAGATAAAATCCTTCTGTACTTCGAATGCTGTCTCAAGACGTTCAAGCATCCGGTTGAAAGTATGAGCCAGGTGAGCAAGCTCATCCCTGCCGTTGCCCTCATCAACCCTCAGGTCGAGACTGGTGATTGAGATCTCCTCCACACGCTCCACAACCTTTGATATGGGGGAGAGCGACCGTGCGGCAAAGAGCCATCCGGCCGGGTAGAAGAGAAGCAGGAAAAGACTGGTCAGAAGCAATAATATCACCCTCAGGTTCTTCATCTTGTCAAACCCGTATATGTCGCGTGCTGCACTGAGAACCACAAAACGGTTGAACTCCTCGGGAAAGAGTATCCCCAGCAGCTCATACCGCCCGCTGGTGGTGCGTACAGCGCCCGAGGTCCTGATCCTTGTCAGCAGGTCATCATCATAAATAATGACGTTCCTGGTATCAGTAGAATAGAGAATCTCATTCTTGTAATTGAAGATGATAATCTTCTCATCAGGGAGAGAAACCGGGTTGTCTTCTTCGATCTTTGTAAGAAGATCAGTGTCAATCTCATCAACCTCAATCAGGAGTCTTGCGGTGCTGATAGCCCTGCTCTCAAGACGCTGGTAGAAATCGTCTCTCCGGTAGGTGGCTGAGGCTACATATACCGCCAGTGAAAACAGCAGCAGAATCACGCTGGCCATCAGGAAGAACTGAAGCGTCAGTTTTTGCCTTATCTTCATTTATGAATCGGTGAGAATATATCCTAATCCAACCCTTGTATGTATGAGCTTGGGTTCATAGTCCCTGTCTATCTTCTTTCGCAGGATATTTACATAGACCTCAACGATATTCGTTCCGGTGTCATAGGTTATATCCCAGACCTTTTCGGAGATGTCAGACCGGGACAGAACCTTACCACTGTTGCTCATAAAGTATTCCAGCAGTGCAAACTCCTTGGCTGTCAGTTCGATGGTATGACCTGCGCGAATGGCCACTTTTCTCCTCAGATCCAGCTCAAGGTTGGCTACGCGAAGCGATTCCGGCTGATGCCTTGCCACGCTTCGTCTTTTAAGAAGCGATTTGATACGGGCCAGCAGCTCGGGAAAGTCGAAAGGTTTGACGAGGTAATCATCGGCACCGGCATCGAACCCCTTGACCTTGTCAACGGTAGTGCTCATTGCTGTCAGCATCAGGATGGGCAGGTCAGGCTTCTTCTCCTTGACTGAGCGGCAGACGTCGATTCCCCCTTTGCCGGGAAGGATCAGATCAAGTATAACCAGGTCTATTGACTCGAGCAACGCAGCCTGTTCACCGGCGAGTCCGTCATACGCCACCATGGTCTCATACTCCTTCTCCTCAAGCCCTTCCTTGATGAAAGAGGCTACCCTGGGTTCGTCTTCAATGATGAGTATCTTCATGGGATAATTGAAAAATTATGCTGTTCCTCCGGGTCTTCTGCCAGGCCTGAACAGGTTGCCGTTCAAATTTAACAAAACTATTTCATGGATAAAGTATTTCCGGTTTCTTCGTTTCGCTTTTTGCTCGTTATCTTTGCCGGGGTTTTTCCCGGAGCCTCATATAACCTTAACCGCTTATACCCTGTCCATGACCTCACTCCTGATACTTCGGCAGATCGGCATCCTGGCAACTGTAGTAGTGATAGGTCTCCTGGCCTGCCGCGCAAAAGTGATCACCGCCGGCACAAAGGATTTCCTTGCAAAGCTGATCTTTTACGTTACTCTTCCCTCCATGCTGCTTACAAGCTTCAGCGCCATAGAGGTCACCCCCAGGCTGCTTGCGAACAGCCTTCAGACGCTTCTTCTCGCCGCCCTGACAATGCTCTTCATGCTCTTCGCCGGATGGCTTACCACCCGGATCTTTAAGATTGAGGGAGGCCATGCCTCCATCTTCCGTTTGCACAGCATGCTGGGAAACATAATCTACCTCGGATTGCCGGTTATTGCGGTTCAGTTCGGGCAGGAGGGACTGCTATACGGTAGCCTGTTCGTGCTGGTTTCCAACATCCTGATGTGGACCCTGGGTGTGGCAATCATCACCCCCGGCAAGTCGTTCAGTCTTAAGGACGGGCTGCGAAGAATATTCAATATCAATACAATAGCTATTCTTACGGGGTTTACCCTGTTTCTCTTCTCTGTGAAGCTTCCGCAGTTTGTACTTGATTCAGTTGGGGCGCTGGGCAAGACCAACACATGGCTGTCAATGATATTCATTGCTTCTGTAATCTGGTTTGCCGACGGGAAGAAGATGATCAGGAACAGGAATGCCTACCTGCTCTCTTTCAACAGACTGCTGCTGGTACCGATGCTGCTGCTCGGGCTGTTCATTCTGTTCAACATGCTCTTCCCCGGAGTGCTCCGCAAGGAGGTTGTATCAGTGATGCTGATGCAGGCGGCAATGCCATGCATGGTAAACGTGGTGATAATGGTTAACATACTTGGGGAGGATGACGGCACGGCAACGGCAAATGTCTTTATATCAACAATATTCAGCATTATTACCCTCCCGCTGATACTCCTCAGCCTGAACCTGTTCAGCTGATGACGCCTCTCATGTGCGACGGTTGCCGTCAATCTCCTCAAAATAGATCCTGTAGAGGGTGTCATCCCTCAGTGTGACTTCGGCTCCAAGCGGAGTAAAGAGCGGAGTCACATCCATTATCCTGATCTCCCTGACCGGATCAAGCTCTTCAGGGCTCCATTCGCAGTCGTCAGTACGGTGGAGAAGAACGGAGACCATGAGTTCCATGGGCGGATTTTTGGATGTACGTTTCCGGGAAGCATAAATCACCGTACTCTCGTCACTCTCGGCATTATGGTTTGTATGAATAAGTGAACCAACGCTGTCCCAGCCTGAATATGTTATCAGGGCTAACCGTCTCCCCTTTATTGAGGCGGTGATCACTTTCCTGCCGTCCTTTTCGAAGCTTTGTACCTCCGCCGGCTTTCCGTCCGGATGGGGCAGGCCGAAGTGACCAAGTGTCAGCTCATGCTCGAATGCCATCCGGCTCCGGTCAACCCGTATCACCCCTCCCGGAATGATTATGTCTGCAAGATCTATGATATAGCCCACCCCGTTGTTTGGCGGCCTTCTCATCAGCGCCTGCCTGTAAAGCACACCGTCACGCACGCCGTTGAAGACCATGCTTTGCGAGGTTGAAAAGAACCGGCTTTTGTCGGAGGTGTTTTCCAGGGTGGCCCCGGTGAGGTAGAAATTGATGTCATCACCCCTTACGTCCCTGGGGTCAAGGCTCCTGAAACTGTACTCCATTGAAGTGCCTCCCCGGGTATCATGATCCTCCCAGGGAAAATGGGTGTTATAGACCAGCTTCGAGTAGTTTGGGTCATCATAAAAGACCTTTCCCGGAATGATCTCCGAGGTGCCTGTCAATCCGTGATTGGTCAGCACCAGGCCTGGATTCTCGAGGACCGTTATCTGTGTTCTGTCATTCAGTTCCGGCCAGAAACCCTCATTCTCTCGTTCAGTCCAGAATGGAGAATCGTCCGGCAGGGCCAGGCAGATGAACGGAAGAAACATTATGAAGGGGCTGGCAGGGCAGCTGTAGTTCTGGATCATGTACTCCCTGCGGCCGTAAAAGCCGAGGCTGGGAATGTCATTGTGATAAAAGTCCTCACGGGATGTGAACTGCAGCAGTGATCCCGAGCAAAGCCTGCGTGCGAAGCCCGGATCAATCAGTTCCCTGTCCTTCAGCATGAAAGCCACCGGGAAGGCGCCCGAGACCCATGTGCGGTAACAGATGCTCCTTGACCACATGTTGATGTATCCGTCACGGCCGAAGAAGGAGGTTATTGACTCCATCAGCTTCTGGGCAGAACGCTCTATGACAACCGCAATCTCAGGGTAATACTCGTCGCCGAAAGCCCTGCACCAGATTGTGGTGTAGACAATGAAGAGGCTTATAGAATAGTAATTGTAGGTCTGCTCCAGGTACCAGCCGTTGCCTGAGTGGTAGGAGGCCACCCAGAGGAGATGACTCTTAAGGGCTTCATCATCAATGTCGTACCCGTGTTTCTTCAGGAAGGAGAGGGTCACGATGTTGAAGATACGCCAGTTGTTCTGGGTTGTTCGGTGATGCCCCCATCTTGAGATGGCGACGGCCATTTCGTCCTTCTCCTTTTGTGTATATGCAGACCAGAGAGTGTCAGGCATCAGTAAAAGCGTCTTGAAGAGCCCCCCGAATTCACATGTGAACTGGTAGGTAGAGTCGGGTAGGTCTTCCGGCATCGGAAGGGAGTTGGCGTGACCCGGTGTGAGGGCGTTGTAGAGGTGCAACTTGTAGTAATCACGCAGCCTGATTCCTTTTATCTCTGTGTCAGGGTTTACGTGGATGAGGGGCCCGGCAAGTGTGAAGGTCCTCTCAAGGGCCTCGAACTCCAGCGACCGGAACCGCCAGTCAGGTGATCCCTCCTGTGGATAACTCTTGCCCGGTACTATCGGGAAGGTGAGGGGGTCACTGATGGACTTGACATGTGTGAAAGCTCGCTCCAGCAGGTATTTCGCCAGTTCGATATAATGCCTCTTCGTCATCCCCGTAAAGGGACTCAGGTTCAGATCCGGGTCCTCAACTTCAAATTTCCTTTTCATTTCTGGTGTTTCTTATGAAATGACATTCATATTGATCAGCAGACAAAGATAATTGTAACCCCTGTATTGCAGTATAAAAAAAAGGAGACGACTAAACTGCAGAGCCGGTTGCAGAAACAGGAGCGGGTAATTTCACTGTTATAGCCTGCAGGTTGGCATGGAATTTGAGCGAAATTCTCCGTCTAACCAATTCCGTCGTAGTTATGAAAAACTCCCTGATTTCATGGATGATTGCTCTCTTAATCCTGAGCTCATGTGATAAGATCGGCAGAGATTCCCTTTTCGTAATAAACGGTAAAACTGAGTTTTCAGCTGACGATATAAGTCTCTATGACACCTCAGCACACATTCTTTATCTGAAGCACATCCACAGTGAGTTTGATGACATAGAAAGAGGCACCTTCGCCTTTTATGATAAGGGTGAACCTGTTCTCTCCGGTGAATTCTGGCCCGGTTATCTCAGTTCAATCCCGAACGGTCCGGTAATTATGACTGCTCCCCTTGCGCTTCAGAGGTATGCTCTGAAAATCCAGTCATGGTCACATGACCAGAGCTCAATGCTGAACAACAGCAGGCTTACAGATCTGCTGAACAAGCATGGCCTTTTGCATTCCGGGCTGGCTGTATCTTCAGTTGAGGCATCCGTGGCCGGCTCTGAGCTGGTCTTCAGTTTCACCCTGACGAATATGGATCAGACCGACCTGCTCATTCTTGATCCGGATAAGACCGGACCTGGCCTGTTCAGGTATTTTACAAACGGACTGTACCTCTACGGACGGGACAACAATGAGGAGGTGTTTGCAGATAACATTCAGCCAGCAGCGCCTCAACCCTGGAACAGCTGGAGCATGGAATGGCTGACCAGGCTTGATTCGGGAGAATCGAGAGAATTTACTTTTGTATATACACTCGGAACGCCGCTGCAACCCGGCGAATACAGGGCATCATTTGAATATCCGGGCCTGTCATTCCAGGTGGATTTTGACGAGCTCTTCCAGCAGGGTGCGAGGGTATGGCTCGGCGAGATACGTGCTGATGGAATACTGACCATCCAATAGGTTGCTTCCGGTCTCCTCCCCGGGTCTCATATTGAAGGAATATCTGATTAGAAGGGGCTTCATGCTATCATGTTTGTATGACCTGATTCTCAATTGTTTCTGATTGTCTGACCGCATTGAACATTTTAAATTCAATTTTGTTCCTTTTAATCAGAAACATGTTTCAATTTCATTGTGTAACCGGAAAACCACATCAAAACCGGGGCAGAACTGAAAAGCCATAAGAGTAGGAATTATCTAAATTTTCCAATTATGAAAAGAACTAGCAGAGTACTAGCGCTATTGCTGGCAGCCGGTGTATTTGCATTTCTTCAGGCTTGTCAGAAGGAGGACGGATTTGTCATTGAATCCGCAGTTGATCTAAAAAATGGCAAGGCGCTTGAAAACAGCGCCAGGCCTGAACGGACATTTTACAGCAGTGCACGGCATATCGGAAACGGGAGGGCACAGGCATGGATAACGGAGGACAGGAATGGTGAGCCGACATCTGTAGGGCTGACCATCTCTGCAGAGGCCCTGAACAACCTTCCTGATGACATGACGGGGTTTGTCATGGAACTGCCGGAGAACAGAGGGAAAGGCTTCTACACCTTCGTGATGCTCGACTGGAATCCGCAGGGGCATGAACCTCCTCAAATCTACGGATTGCCACACTTCGACGTGCACTTCTACACCATTCCTGATGAGGAACGGCTTGCAATGACTCCGGACAAGCTGGCCGAATTCGGGAATCTCCCTGCTCCGGGATACGTTCCGCCGGGGTATTTCCCTGCGCCGGGATTCGTACCGTTTATGGGTGTGCACTGGCTCGACGGGGCCTCGCCTGAGCTGGGCGGGGCAACTTTTACCAGAACATTCATCTGGGGCTCGTATGACGGGGAATTTGTATTCTGGGAGCCGATGATGACCCGTGATTACCTCCTGACCCTTCCTAATGAGGTGATTAACCTTCCGCAGCCGGCATCCTTTAAAAGGGATGGATGGTACCCGATGAAGTATGAGATCTCATACTCTCAAAAGGGAAATGAGTACAACATCGCCCTGCGCGATCTTCAATTCCGCCAGGGACAGTAACGCGTTCCTCCCGGTAAGTTTAACAAACATCAGGCTCTCCCGGAAAATTACCGGGAGTGCCCTGTGGTATAATCTGATGATTAATGTCGTGAAGTCCGGAAATGGCAATCGGGAGTGCGTGCCATATGGAATCAGATATTATTACAGGGTGATCACCGGCCGGTATTCTTAATGCACCATCGTTTGGTAATAAGGCGTCTGCGATCTACCTTTGCGCGAATTTTAACTGCTTATGGTACTACGTACGATTGTTGACAGCATCAGGACCTATGTTGTGATAGCACTTGGTCTGCTGATATTCTCCCTGGCATGGACCGCATTTCTGCTTCCGCACCAGATATCGGGCAGTGGCGTGTCAGGGCTTGCCGCCATCATCTTCTATGCCACCGGTATACCGATGGGATACACCTACTTCGCAATAAACGTAGTACTTATAATCATAGGACTGAAGATATTAGGGGCCGGATTCGGAATCAAATCGATCTACGGGATTCTGCTTGGCGCTGCTATGTTGTCTGTGCTGCAGCCGCTGATCCCTGATGCCGTAGTACAGGAGAAATTCATGTCAGCACTGATCGGAGGAGGTCTGTGCGGGGTGGGACTGGCCATCATCTTTACCCAGGGGGGCAGCACCGGAGGGACGGACATCATAGCAATGATAGTTACCAAATACCGCAATATCAGCCTCGGAAGGGTTATACTCTACTGTGACGTCATCATAATTGGTTCATCTTATCTGATACTCACAGACCTTGAGCCGGCTCAGAGGGTTGAGACCATGGTATACGGTTTTGTTACCATGGCCATTCAGGCCTATACCCTTGACACAATACTCTCGGGTAACAGGCAGTCAGTTCAGGTATTTATATTCTCAAGACATTTTGACACGATAGCTGATCAGATAACCCAAAAGCTGCACAGGGGAGTTACTGTGGTTGAAGGAACTGGCTGGTACACAAAGGAAAACCAGAAGGTGATCATCACACTGGTGAGAAAGAATGAGGCGAGTGACTTGTACCGCATCATAAAACATATTGATGACAAGGCATTTATCACCGTGGCGAACGTCATGGGAGTTTACGGAAGGGGATTTGAGGAATTGAAGAGATGAGGGAACCTGCCCTCCGATGCATGATCTCAGTTTAAATCTGCTCCTAAACAAAAGCCGGCCACACAGGCCGGCTTTTGTTGTCCCGTCAGGTCTCGAACCTGAACTCTTCTGATCCAGAATCAGACGTGTTGCCAATTACACCACGGGACAGTTATTTGAGGCTGCAAATATATAAAATTTCCAACTTATTATTGAAACTTATACTTTTTTAATCCTTCAGCCGGGATTGAAAGTCTGAAGGTCCAATGAGGCTGCTACTTGTTCTGCTTAGCCCAGCTGTCCTTCAATCCAACCGTACGATTGAACACCAGTTTCCCCGGACGGCTGTCATAATCGGTACAGAAATAACCGATTCTCTGGAACTGTACCCTGGTGAGTGGTCCGGATCCTGCCAGTGATGGTTCAACCTTGCATCCGGTGAGCACAGACAGTGAACCGGGATTAAGAAACTCCCTGGCATCAACATCCTTGTGACCGGAGGGATCTTCATCGCTGAAGAGCCTGTCATACAGCCTTACCTCTGCATCAAGCGCATGTGCAGCCGATACCCAGTGAAGGGTGCCCTTGACCTTGCGGTCCGAATCCGGACCTCCGCTGCGTGTTGCCGGGTCCATGGTGCAATGCACCTCCTCAATCTCACCCACATCACTCTTCTTCACACCGTTACATTTGATAATGTATGCTCCCTTGAGACGTACCTCCTGACCGGGTGCAAGCCGGAAGAACTTGTGAGGAGGATTCTCCATGAAGTCCTCCTTTTCAATAAAAATCTCCCTGCTGAATGGTACAAGGCGTTTCCCCTGCGTCTCATCCTCCGGATTGTTGAGTATCTCCATATTCTCGGTTTCACCCTCAGGATAGTTGGTGATTATCACCTTCAGCGGATTGAGCACGCCGAAAACACGAGGAGCACGCTTGTTGAGATCTTCCCTGATTGCATATTCGAGGAGGGAGACATCATTTATGGCTTCGACCTTTGTATAGCCGATGAGATCTACAAAACGCCTGATCGATTCGGGAGTATAACCGCGCCTGCGCAACCCGCAGAGTGTTGGCATACGCGGATCATCCCATCCGCTGACTACATTGTCCTTAACCAGCTCGAGCAGTTTGCGCTTGCTCATCACGGTATAAGTTAGATTCAGGCGGTTGAATTCGATCTGGCGGGGTCTGTAATCGTCTGTCTTCAACTGATCAATGAACCAGTCGTACAGAGGCCTGTGCACCTCAAACTCAAGGGTGCAGAGCGAGTGGGTTATCCCCTCGAAGTAGTCGCTCTGCCCGTGGGCGAAGTCGTACATGGGATAAACCTTCCACTTCGTTCCGGTACGATGATGAGGAGTATTAAGGATGCGGTAGATGATCGGGTCACGCATGTGCATGTTCGGGGAGGCCATGTCAATGCGGGCTCTGAGCACGCGGCTGCCCTCCTCGAATTCACCTTCATTCATTCGGTAAAACAGATCGAGGTTCTCCTCAATACTCCGGCTCCTGTAAGGGCTCTCCGTACCGGGCTGTGTTGTTGTGCCCTTTTGTCCGGAGATCGCCTCTGCGCTCTGGTCATCAACATATGCCAGCCCACGCTTTATGAGTGACACGGCAAATTCCCACAGCTTCCCGAAATAGTCCGAAGCATAGAATTCCCTCTCCTCCCAGGTGAATCCCAGCCACTGAATGTCCTCCTTGATCGAGTCGACGTATTCTACATCCTCCTTTGTCGGATTGGTGTCATCAAACCGCAGGTTGCACTTACCGCCGTACTTCTCCGCCATGCCGAAATCGAGGCAGATGGCCTTGGCATGCCCTATATGGAGGTAGCCGTTCGGTTCGGGCGGGAAGCGGGTGTGTATGCGTCCGCCGTTCCTGCCCTCGGCAAGGTCCTTCTCAATGGCCTGCTCAATAAAGTGCTGTGATTCGGGTTTGTTTATCTCTTCAGACTCTTTCATTTGATATGTTAAATTGACCGTACAAAAGTATACGGAAATGAGGCACGAAATGCAGATGTGATACTTTTTTGCCCTGATTCCGAAGCCGGGGAAGGCCTATCTTGTGACTTCCACGCTTACGCGGCCAATCCTGCCGCCCATGACGGGATTGAGCTTCGCAACCCTGACGGTGGCCTTGCGGATGCCGGCCATCTCATTGTAAAGCGCGTCCATTATACGTGTGGCAATATGCTCCAGCAGGTTGGATGTCTTTTCCATCTCCCGCTTTACAATCAGGTAGGCTGCCTGGTAGTTGACCGTGTCATGCAACTCGTCACTCTTCCCGGCTTTGTCCGTGTCAGTATCAATTGTCACGTCCACTATGAAGTGGCTCCCGACAATCTGTTCCTCGCGGTAATGCCCGTGAAAGGCATAAAACTCCATATCCTCAATCCTGATCACTCCCATGACTTTTTATCAATCTTTTAAATTACAGATAAACAATCAGATACATTGTATTACTCATTTATGGCGAAAAAACCTTCAATTAAATTAGGTTTATAACATAAACTAGTTTACATTTGTATTAAATTGTTTGTTTGAATAGTAAATGTAAAATTAACAAAAGCCATGGAAAATGAAGAAAAATTGATGACAGGGGAGGAGAGCCTCAGGGTCATCACGGAAATGATTAACAAGACGAGGGTGAGTATCGCTCAGGCGAGTTTTCATCTGCTCCTGTGGGGGTGGCTGATTTTTGCCTGCAGCCTGTCAGAATTTCTTTTATGGAAGCTGACAGACTGGACCAATGTGTGGTATGTCTGGCTCTTTGTCATCCCGGGGGTATTTGTATCGTTGATCTACGGGTTTGTCAAAGGAAAGAGGGAGAAGGTTTTTACCTATGGGACGGCAGTTCATTTATGGACCTGGATAGCGTTTCTGGTCTCATCGGTAATATTCTTTATTGTCTATCCGATGGAATCCGGCAGCATAAGCAAATACATGTTGCTGTTAGCTGCCATGCCGCTGTTAATCTCCGGGGTTGTGCTAAGTTTCAGGCCCCTCATGTGGGGTGCCGGATCCTTCTGGTTACTTGCCCTGGTGGCACATTTCGGCGGTGAGACCGTCTCGGGGCTGGCAATGCCGGTGGCCATGGTTATCGGGTATCTTGTTCCGGGTTATCTTCTAAGAAAAAGGGGCAGCCATGACACCGTTCAGGGAGCTTGATCCGCTGCTGCATTCGCAGCTCAGGCTGGCGATAATGTCAGTACTCATCAGTGTTGACAGCGCCGGTTTCAGCTATCTGAAGGAGAAGACCGAAGCGACAGCGGGCAATCTCAGTGTTCAAATAGGCAAGCTTAAGGATGCGGGTTACATCACGGTGAAGAAGAGCTTCGGCGAGAGTTACCCTCAGACGATGTGTGCAATCACCGGGCTGGGGCGACAGAAGTTTGCGGAGTATGTGGCAGCGCTGGGGGATTATCTCAGACCCGGGACTTGAGGATTTGCGAATTGCGAATTGCGATTTTGGATTTGGTGCAGTCTCTACGCTCCGTTATGCAGTTCTGCAATCTTGCGGTCAGCTGTGACTGCCGACTGGAGACTGCCGACTTTAGACTGCTGACAGAAGACTGGCGACTGCTGCCTCCCCTGCAACCTGGCTCCTCCCTGAAATTGCCCACCGGGCAATTTCTTACGGTCGGCCCTCTATTTTCTGGATGCAAACCCCAGCCCCGGTTCCGGGCCAATGGTCCAGAATGGGGCCTTGTAAACAGGTCCGCCGCTGACCGGACACTCCGAGATATCAAACGACGGGTCGAGATCAACGAATTCAAACCCTCCCACACCGGCAGCAAAATGAACCGCACACCCCAGCGCCAGGCTGGTCTCAACCATACAGCCGATCATGAGCTTCAGGTTGGCGCTGCGTGCGATGGCGGCTATATCCAGCGCCTCAATTATGCATGACTTCATCAGCTTGATGTTGATTGCATCAGCACAACCGGTCCGTACAATGTTGATGGCATCAGCACGTGTGAAGACCGACTCGTCCGCACCTACGAGGATCTCGGTATTGTCACGTACATACTTCATCCCGGCAAGGTCATTCTTGTGTACAGGCTGCTCAAACATCACCGGGTAAATGCCATGACCGACCACTTCATTGATGAAACGGAGAGCCGTTTTCGGCGAATAACCCTGGTTGGCATCAATGAGTATTCCGCAGTCAGGGGCGCCGTCCCTTATTGCCAGAACCCTGTCAACATCCTCTTTCAGACTGGTACCCACCTTTGTCTTTATCACCCTGTATCCTTCAGCTGCAAGATGGATAGCTTCCTTCTTCGCCTGGTCGGCAGGCACAATAGCGATTGTGTAATCGGTCTCGACCCTTGTTTCCGTTCCCCCAAGAAAACGGCTGAAGGGGATCTTCAGGGTTTTTGTGTATGCATCAAGCAGAGCCATCTCGATGGCGCACCGGGCTGTCGCTTGTGCCCAGAATGCACTTTTCAGCGTGTATGAGATTGCCCTGTAGTTGTTTATATCCTGACCTACAATGAATTCCCGGCAGCTGTTTATAGTTCCGAGAATTGTCTGCTGATTCTCGCCGCTGATTGTCATTATCGGAGCGGCCTCACCATATCCTTCAACCCCGTTCTCGAGGACGATCCTGACAAAGGCATTGTCAAGATGTGTCATCACCCCCAGTGCAATCGGGAAAGGATCCATCTCGATGCTGAGGGGTTCAACAAACATCTTGCTGATCTTAATGCCATCGGCTGCACCAGGTCCGGGGTAAATGTTTCCGCCCGCCGGCAACACGGCTGCATCGGGTCCGGAGTAACTGGCCCCCGCCGGCAACACGGCTGCTCCCAGTGCTGTTGCCGTTGCAAGACCTCCTGCAGTCAGTCCGCCCTGTTTGATAAAGGTTCTTCTTGTGCTCATCTTATGATTCCTTTGATCCACTAAGTTATGCATTTGGATCCGGTTCTGAAGGGAATCAGAAAATGTTGGGCAGCATGTCCTCCTCCGGCAGAGGTTATTGCCGCATGCTGTCCATCGCGCCAAGCAGGAACACCAGCGGGGCGTTCCAGTTTATTGCGATCTCATTTGTGGAGTAGCTGCACTCTACATCAGAGTATGACTTCGCAGGAAATGTTGACCTTTCAACCGGCGGTTGACAGTCATTCATTACAACTGTGTTCGGACCGCCAACAAGGAACCCCGGCACCGGCTCAGGTACGCCGTCAGCGCCTGATGGACGGTGATGGATAAACATCGGTGTAAGGGTCCCGAACCCTGTGACGAAGCAGTACCCTGTAGGATTCGTTCCAAGCAGCCAGTTCAGGTCGGCCTGAACGGATGGCAGGAACCTGTCGCTGCCCGATAGTTTCATTGCAACGATCTTGATCATGGCCTGGTTGGCAACATCTGAGGTGCTGCCCCAGTCAAACCTGTCGAGGCTGATGCGGTAGGGGCACATCCCGGATTTCTCAAGCAGGGCGTCAGCATACGAAACAAGCATCCCGGCAGCTTCATCGCGAATTGTAGCAAATGCTTCATCACTGCTGAGTGCAAGGGAGATGAGACCCAGCGTTGCCGACTGGTTCCACGTCGGGGTTACTGCTGCCACACCGTCGAGGAAGCCCGGCCCCGGAACAGTTCCCGTGGCCAGCGCCCTCTCTGCCATAGCCCAGAAGAGCTCGTCGGAGAGGTTGTCATCGCCGTAGGCGCCGGTGCTCACATCCGCAGGCTGTTTGTAAATCACATCGGGATGAGCCTCAGCCCATTTCATCGCTTTGCCGGATGCCTCAAGACAGGTGGCGGCCAGTGCCCTGAGCTCCTCTGACGGGTCACTGGCAAATATGCGGTGTGCCATGGCAGTGAAGGCAGCAAAGTCAAGGGTGGCGGCGGTGCTCTTCATCACCACATATCTCGGATCGGTGGCCTCAAGAGGCATCACAAACCCGCAGAAGTACAGGTTCGTCAGCTTGTGGTACACCCCACCGTCAGCCGGGTCCTGCATTGTCAGGTACCATCTCAGGTTCCAGAGCAGCTCATCAACCAGGTCAGGAATATCATTACCGCTTTCAGGGATGTTAAGGTCAAGCGACCGGCAATACTCCGGGAACATCTGGTAGAACAGAAGCAGGGTATAATTGGTGATGCTGCTGTTGACTATGTACTTGTTGTAGTCGCCTGCATCATACCATCCGCCAGGGCTGGAGATCACAGTACCTGCCGGCCGTCTGGCTGAGGCGGCTGAGGAATGCACTATCACTGCCGTATCAGGGTGGCCTGCCGGGCGCGCCCATTTACCGCCATGGACTTCCGTTATCTCAATGCCGGAGCGGTTTAGATAATAAGAGCGTACTGCCGCTGCAGTGATCTCGCCGTAGACGTCCTCCCCGATGCGGAAGGGTGCGGAGCAGATATCGGTTCCTGTCAGGCAGACCCTGTAGGTGCCGGGTGTTGTAAAAGCTGAAAAATCAGCTGCACGGACTGTGTCGCCCGACATCTCCCAGAAAACCGGTGCGCCGGGTTCAGCGCCGAATACATTTTTCCCGGTGACAGCATCGATCAACTCGAAAATGTCAGTGTCTGTCCTCAGAAGGGCCACCTTTTCGGCTCCGGGAAGATATCCGGTCTGGTTCACCAGGATGATATCAGTATCAGCGGGGGCTGCAAGCCTGGCCGTTATCAGCGTCTTGCTGCCGCAACCTGCGCATGCAAGCATCATTACTGCGCCAGTGATCAAAAACAGTCTCTTTATTTTCATGATATTACATTATTATTTTGACTTCATGTTCAGTCCCCGCGGCGAAGACCGGGAGTAGGCACGAATCGACTTTCTTTCCGTCAACCGTGATCTCCCAGACACCCTTGGACTTGTGCTCCGGGTTGATGATCTCGATGTTGTAAACCGCTCCCCTGAATTTACGCCTGACAGTAAATCCTCCCCAGTCGGGCGGTATGCACGGATCAACCAGCAGCCCGTCATAATCGGGTCTGATGCCCAGGATATACTGTGTGATCGCATAATAGCACCATGAGGCCGTACCGGTCAGCCAGCTGTTCTTTGCCTCACCGGGACGAAAGGCATCCTTGCCTGCAATCATCTGTGAGTAGACATATGGCTCCGTCTTGTGAAGATCACTAATATCCTCGAGGTACGAGGGTGTTATCCTGCTGTAGTAGTCAAAGGCCCTGTGTCCGTTGCCGGCAAGTGTCTCGGCTATGATTATCCACGGGTTGTTATGGCAGAAGATGCCGGCGTTTTCCTTATATCCTTCAGGGTAGCTTGATATTTCACCCAGGTGGAGGTAGTACTTCGTGAAGGCGGGGTTGTTGAGAACAATGCCGTGCTCGCATGCCAGGTGCTTATTGACTGATGTCAGCGCCTTCAGCGCCCTGCCGTCGTCGAGCCCTATACCAGCCATGATACACATACCCTGTGATTCAATGAAGATCTTACCCTCCTCGTTTTCACGACTGCCAACCTTGCGTCCGTAAAAATCGTATGCCCGCAGGAACCAGTCGCCGTCCCAGCCGTGCTCATTGACAGCCCGGACCATAGCATCAATATGATCTGTGGCCTCATCTGCCATCTGTGTCTCGCCCCTGCGACGGGCAATTGTAACAAAATCAGCACCGTAGAGCACGAACATGGCGGCAATGAACAGTGATTCCGCCTGGCCTCCCTTCTGGTTCTCAGTTGTCTGGAAGCTCTCATCGGGGTTTGATGAGAAGCAGTTCAGGTTAAGACAGTCGTTCCAGTCAGCGCGCCCTATCAGCGGCAGGCCGTGAGGTCCGAGGTGGTTCACCACGTGCATGAAGGAACGGTGCAGGTGCTCGAAGAGGCTTGCCGCATCATCCGGGTTGTTGTTGAACGGCACCGTCTCGTCAAGTATTGACCAGTCGCCCGTCTCCTTGAGGTATGCAGCCACACCGAAGATGAGCCACAGCGGGTCATCGTTGAAATTGCCGCCTATCTCGGCGTTGCCCCTCTTTGTCAGAGGCTGGTACTGGTGGTATGCGCTGCCGTCGTTCAACTGCGTTGAGGCAATGTCAATGATCCTGTCGCGCGATTGCTGGCCGATCATCTGAACATATCCCACAAGGTCCTGGTTAGAGTCGCGGAACCCCATCCCGCGGCCAATGCCGGATTCGAAATAGGAGGTACTCCGTGAGAAGTTGTATGTAGCCATGCACTGGTAGGGGTTCCAGGTGTTGACCATACGCTCGAGGCGTGGGTCCGGGTGGTTCAGGCTGATAACCGAAAGCTGGCTGTCCCAGTATTCCTTCAGCTTCGCGAAGGCGATATCGACCTTCTCAGAGGTGTCATACCTGCCGATCATTGCCTTTGCCCTGACTTTGTTTATCACCTTCGGAGCGATGAATTTTTCGTTGTCAGGATTCTCGATATATCCAAGGACGAAGATGTATTCCTTCACCTCGCCCGGCTCCAGGATGGTCTCCAGGCAGTGCGATGCCACTGGTGACCATCCGTGGGCTATGCTGTTTCGTGGCCGGCCGGAGAAGACAGTCTCGGGACGGTCAAAGCCGTTATAGATTCCCAGGAACGTCTCACGGTCGGTGTCGAAGCCAGCCACAGGGCTGTTGACCGAATGGAATGCATAGTGGTTACGGCGCTCACGGTACTCTGTCTTGTGATAGATGACACCCTCCTCCACCTCCACCTCACCGGTTGAGAAGTTACGCTGGAAGTTGGTCTGGTCATCATGCGCATTCCAGAAGCACCACTCGGTAAACGAGAAGAGCTTGATATGCTTCGGCATTGTACCTGTATTGCGCAGTATGACGCGCTGCACCTCGCAGGTGTCATCCAGCGGAACGAAGTAGAGTATGTCCGCCCTCAGACTGTCCCTGGCTGAGCCGATCATCGTGTAGCCCATGCCGTGACGGCAGGAGTAGTCTTCGACATCTGTCTTCACCGGTTTCCATCCCGGGGACCAGACAGAACCGTTATCATTGATATAAAAGTACTTGCCGCCGTCGTCCATCGGCACGTTGTTGTACCTGTACCGGGTTATCCTACGGAGCCGGGCATCGCGGTAGAAGCTGTAGCCTCCTGCGGTGTTCGAGATTATCGAGAAGAAGTCCTTGTTGCCCAGGTAATTGATCCAGGGCCATGGCGTTTTGTACTGTGTGATGACATACTCTCTTGCAGCGTCATCAAAATATCCGAATTTCATGTTTCAAGTCAGTCTTTAAGTTTATCCCACCAGCTGAATTTCAGGATGATTGTGGTAACGATCATCACGGCCACGGCAACATAGAACTGGGTCCATTCCCTCATCACCAGGAACACAGGGAATGCCATAAGTGATATCTGCCAAACGATTCCCACAGCAATGTTGAACATATCCCTCCAGAAGTCGCGGTTGGCTTTAAATGAAGGATCTTCGGCGAGAACCATTCTCTCAACCGGTTTCCAGAATCCCCAGGGGCGGACCTGCCTGTAGAATTTTTTCAGGGTAGCGTCATCCTCCCTCTTTGTAAGGAGTGAACCGAGGATACTGCCGATGAGTGAGAAGAGGAAGATGACGGGGAATGCGTTCATACTGAAGTTCTCTGTCAGCGGCCAGTTCTGCAGCAGGCCTATATTCAGTGCCGGCAGGATGAGTGCGGCTATGATGCCTGAGAGCATGCCCCAGAAGTAACCGTAACCGTTGAATCGCCACCAGTACCACTTCAGGAAGTTGGGGGCGGTGTAGCCACCCCAGAGGGCTGCAGTGATCCAGAGCACCACGTCATTTATTGAAGTCACCAGGAATCCGACAACTATTCCAACAACCACAATAAGGAGTGAGGCGGCATAGCTCATCCGCACATATGTCTTTTCGCTGGCGTTGGGATTGATGTATCTCTTGTAGATGTCATTGACCAGGTAGGCGGGGGCGGCGTTCACCGTAGCTGCGAAGTTGCTCATGAAGGCTGCGATAAGACCGGCGAGAAGGAATCCGAGGAGCCCCACGGGAACATAAGTCGCCAGCACTTCGGGCAGGATGCTCTCGAAGTCGGGATTGGTCAGTGAGCCGGTATATAGCTTGTCAAAGTTCACCAGGGCGAGGATTGTGAGACCGGCAACCATAAAGTAACGTGTCGGGTTGAGTACCACGCTCACCAGCGAGCTCATCTTCGAGGCCTCCTTCGGGTTTTTGGTGGCAAGGACGCGCTGCATGTCGTAGTTGGGCGCCGGGCCTGCCGCAGAGACAAGGATACCCTTGAAGAGCATCATAACGAAGAAGAGGCCGAAGAGCTCATAACCGTCAGTTTTTATCCAGTCGTTGAACGAGTGCAGCTTCGGCGAACCCACAGAGGAGATGGCGTGCCAGTCGAGACCCGTGGTCCTCCCGAACCAGAGGCTCTTCCATCCTTCAGGTATGACCGAGTTGAGTGCATCGGGGGAGACCTGTTTTATGGCGATGATACCTACGGCAATTGATGCTATTGTGAGTATTCCGTACTGGATGACTTCAGTGATCACCACGCTGAACATACCGCCCTTCACGACGTAGAAGGTGGTTATGGCCATCAGGATCAATGCATAGAGGTTGACATTTATCTGCGGGTGTGCCAGCAGGTAGTCGGGATTTGACACGAGAGGAGGAAGGAAGGCCGCCACGAATTTGCCGATACCCTTGAAGCCATAGGAGAGGAAGCCTATCACGCTTACCAGGGCGAAGACAACCACTATGACATGGGACAGGTTCGAGGCCCTCCCGTCGCCGAACCGGGTCTTGATCCACTCTGCGCCTGTCATTACGTTGGATCGTCTGAGCCAGGCGGAGAGGTAGACCATCAGGAATATCTGGTTGAAGACAGGCCAGAGCCAGGGTATCCAGAGGCTCTTCATGCCGTAAACGGATAGCCAGTAGACGAGCAGCATGGTTCCGGCGATATCAAACATCCCGGAGGCGTTAGAGATGCCAAGGAAGTACCAGGGAAGAGTGTTGCCCCCGAGGAAGTAAGACTGGATGTTTCGCGAAGCTCTCTTTGACACCCAGTTGCCTATGAAGATGGTGGCCACAAGGTACAGGATGACTATGCCCAGGTCAATGAAGTGTACATTCATGGTTATGGTTGGTTAAATGGGTTATATATCAGATAATGAAAGAGATGCGTCCTTTTCTGGTTTTTTCGTACACCTCCCGGCTGAAGAGATAGAACTGTGCAGGTTTGTGCGGCACGCCCTGCTGTTTCTTCCGCAACGGGATGACGTAGTGCATCTGTGCCACTTTTTTCCTGAAGTTACGCTTGTCGAACGATGTTCCAAGCACTGCCTCGTAAACTTTCTGCAGCTGTGAGATCGTAAAGTAATCAGGCAGCAGTTCAAATACGATTGGTTCCACCTTCACCTTGCGCTGGAGAGCCTCCAGGGCGGTGTGGAAGAGGTATCTGTGGTCAAATGCCATCTCCATCTCCTGCACTGCCGATACGGGAAACCATGCCACATTCCTGTCCTTCAGCGTGAGGGTAACCTTTGTATTGTCTATCAGAGCGAGGTATCCCACTGTGACAACGCGGTCAGCAAATCCCTTGTTGATATAATCGAGCCACATCTTGTCCTTTGGTGATGAGACGCGGTCTAGCTGGCCGAAGGCGCCGAACTGTTCAAGGAAAATATTGTCGAGTCCGGTAAGTCCTTTCAGGATCCTGGCAGCTGCACTGTCAAGGTCTTCATCCTCGAAGATATGGTATCCGGCCAGGGTGTGGTCCTTAATCAGTATCTCGCCGTTTTTTTTGTCTTTCATCTCTCTTTCGACAAGCAGGACATTCAGCTTTTCAAAGTCGAAACCAAAGATCACGCAGTCGACTGAGATGTTGGGAACGATCTTGTGAGATATCATTTTATTATACCAGGTAAGTGATAAAATGACTTAGTGTACAATGTAAGAATTCAAAGGTATCTCAAATATATTTTATTATCAACCACAAAAGAAAAAAAAGATTGAATGTCCTTTCATGCAGGTGAGAAGGGATACCGGTATACATATATATTATCTATGTGTATAAGGTACACTTTGAGACCCTGTTTTTGACATTTTCCAGGGTGTACTAATCAAATTATTACAATAATGAGACAAAATAGTATCAATGCCGCCCTGATAAGTTGGTGTAACTTTAAAAACCTAAAAACTGTACAGCTATGCAAAACAAGCTCTTTAGAAAAACTATTCTTATTTGTCTGGCAGCTGTAATGTCATCTGCAGTTCTCTTCGCGCAGCAGAGGACTGTTACCGGAAGGGTACTGGATGACAGCAATGCTGGCCTGCCCGGAGCCTCGGTTGTGGTTAAGGGCACGACCATAGGAACAGCTACAGATCTGAACGGGAATTTCTCGTTTCAGGTACCTTCGGATGCCACCACCCTGGTGGTAACGTTCGTAGGGATGGATATCATTGAGGTGCCGATCACGGACGGACCGATGAGTATCAGGATGACGATGGCGGCCGAGGAGGTCGATGCTGTTGTTGTGATAGGATACGGCACCATAAGAAGGTCGGAAGTAACATCGGCCATTGCCTCCGTGAAGTCGGAGGAGATAAAGGATCTCGTTGTGACAGGCATTGACCAGGCCCTGCAGGGCAAGGTTGCGGGCCTTCAGGTAATGAACAACAGCGGTCAGCCCGGAGGAGGAGTCTCCGTAAGGGTAAGAGGTATCACCTCCATCAACAGCAATGATCCGCTGATAGTGATTGACGGTGTTCCTTTCACCTCCAACAATGTTGAAAATACGGGCTATGACGGCCTTGGTGGTTCGGACGGACAGACGCAGAACAGCTTCCTGGCGACACTGAACCCCAATGACATTGAATCGATTGATGTGCTCAAGGATGCCTCGGCACAGGCTATTTACGGATCACAGGCTGCCAACGGGGTGCTTCTCATTACTACCAAGAAGGGGAAGGCTGGTGACGGCAAGGTCACGTATGATGCCTCCTACGGGATACAGGATGTTTACAGGACCCTGGATGTCATGAATCTCCGGGAGTTTGCCGCGTATCAGAACGAGGTCATTGCAGAGCTCGGCCCGGGTTACACTCCCACCGAGGAGTTTGCCGACCCGTCACTGCTTGGTGAAGGCACCGACTGGCAGGATGCTATCTTCCGCCAGGGATACACAACGGATCACCAGCTTGGCATATCAGGAGGCAAGGATAACACCAGTTATTACTTCTCCGCAGGCTACTTTGACCAGAAGGGTATCCTTATCGGTTCCGACTTCAAGCGTTACTCCACCCGCTTCAATCTTGACAGCCAGGTCAAGAGCTGGCTGAGGGCAGGGGTAAGCTCGAACATTACAAGGAGCATCCAGAATGTTACACTTGCCGATGCGGCAGAGAGTACAATATGGTGGTCAACACTTCAGAACCCCCTCATCCCTGTAAGGAACCTTGACGGGACCTGGGCAGGGAACTATACGGTTGGAGGCTATGCATACACTGCCGATAACCCCGTGGCAACAAGCAGCAGCAGGGGCAACAAGACGGTACAGAGCCAGATATTCGGTAATATCTATGCTGATATCATCTTCATGGAGGGGCTGTCTCTCAGGAACGAATTCTCTTACCAGATCGGAATGCGAAACAGCATTGCTTTTCAGTATGAGGCAAACATAGGCACGCGGTCGCTGCAGGCTCAGCTTTATGACAACCGCAACAACTCATATTATTATGCTGTCAGGAACTACCTGAACTACAACAAGACTATTGGCAAGCACAAGCTGGCATTCACCGGCGGACATGAGGCTCAGTATTCATACTGGGAGCAAATGGGCGGCAAGAAGGTCGATCTGCAAAACAATATCCTTGACATGAATGCAGGCGGCACTGACAAGCTTACATGGGACCTGACCGGTGGCAAGGGAGACTGGGCGATGGAGTCATACTTCGTCCGGGGGAATTACACCTTTGATGACCGCTACTCATTATCACTGAGCTACAGAGGTGACGGATCCGCAAACTTCGGTCCCAACAATAAATGGGGTTTCTTCCCCGGGGCATCGGTCGGCTGGACGGTGACAAATGAAAAGTTTGCCGCGAACTGGGCCAATGTGATGAACTACATGAAGATCAGGCTTGGCGCCGGTGCCGTAGGTAACCAGAACCTGCCTGGCGGAGCACCAAACCCGCCTTATACATCGAACGTCAACTTCTGGCCCGGACCGACAGGCTTCGGCCAGGTGGGAACGGCATCGACCAACTTCATTGCAGGTATTGCCAACCCTGATCTCGGATGGGAATCGGTAATCACATACAACGGTGGTATTGACTTCGGGTTCATCAACGGAAGGATTGACCTGACGGTTGACCTCTATAAGAAGATAACCTCGAACATGCTTCTCTTCAGCACCGGCCCCGCACTGCTGGGTATAGGTGACGCATGGAATGACCTCAAGGCTCCTATAGGCAATGTCGGTCAGATGACCAACACCGGTATCGATCTCAGCCTTACGACACGTAACATTGTGAAGCCCAACTTCTCGTGGAACACCTCGGTCATCTTCTCTCACTACAGGAACGTGCTTGACAAGCTGATAAACGAATCCTCCTCGATTGACGGGAAGCTCTACTATGACAACTACCTGATCACCCATACGGTGCCCGGCTATGCAGTCGGTACATTCTGGGGCCTTGAGACCGACGGACTCTTCCGCACGGAGGCAGAGCTGGCAGCCTCATACCCGCAGTTTGGGTCGGCAGTGGCTGAGAATGAGACATGGCTCGGAGATGTCAGGTACAAGGATCAGAACAGTGACCAGATAATTGACTCAAAGGATCTGACCTTCATCGGGAGCCCGATACCTGACTTCACCTTCGGTTTCACAAACAATCTCCGGTACAGGAACATCGATCTCTCTATCTTCCTGCA
Source organism: Bacteroidales bacterium (assembly GCA_034002785.1). Lineage (GTDB taxonomy): Bacteria > Bacteroidota > Bacteroidia > Bacteroidales > VadinHA17 > SR-FBR-E99. The sequence goes on along the minus strand of JAVEZX010000002.1, from coordinate 23,067 downwards.
GGGGAGTTACGGTGCCGAGGTCTTCAACTTCATGAAGTGGCAGCTCGAGAGGATGAACAACGTCTATTACAACCAGTCGACTGCTGTCATGGACCGCTATACTGCAACCAACAGGGATGGTGAGCTACCAAGGTTCACCAATACAAACACCAACAACACGGCTATGTCAGACCGTTATGTTGAAGATGGTTCCTTTGTCCGCATTCAAAACATAACTCTTGGTTACAGGCTCCCGGGAACTCTGATCAACAGGGTGAAGATGAACAGCCTGAGGTTCTACGTTACTGTTCAGAACCTCTATACCTTCACCAATTATTCCGGTTACGATCCTGAGGTTGGTGCATACAACAACAGCATCCGGCTTATGAACGTTGATGCAGGCCACTATCCAAACCCGCGCACATTCATGGGCGGTGTGAGTGTTGAGTTTTAATGACTAAAAGACAAGATCATGAAAAACAGATTTATATATTTTATTGCAATCCTGGCCGCAACACTTGCATCATGCAGCGAGTCGTTCATCGAGCGCCCGTCACTTTCCGGCCTCACGGTGAGCAACTATTACAACACTGCAGACGAGGTGAGGGCTGCGACGAGCACCATCTATTCAGGACTGGCATGGTCAGGCTATGAGGCCCGTGCCCTGGACTGCATTGGCGAGATCATGGCAGGCAACGAGCACACCTGGAATGGTGATGATACTCCGTTTTCGCAGATGACTGTCTCTGCCACCTCGGTGCGTCTTTCCGACTCATGGAAAGCCTTTTACAAGGTTAACGGGTGGACAAGTGCACTGATTGCCACCTTCGAACAGAAGAAGGCTGACGGCGGTGACGCTTCGATTCTTGATCCGGCAATTGCCGAGTGTCATTTCCTGAGGGGAACGGTCTATTTCTACATTGCCCGCATATGGGGTCATGCCCCCATCGTAACTGATCCGGGTTCAATAGCTCTTACAGGCGATTTCAACATCCCCCGTTATTTCCAGGAGGATGTTCTCCGCTTCGCCCTTGAGGAGCTTCAGCTTGCAGAAGCAGGTCTTCCCGAGACTGATGTTCCGGGAAGGGTAACCAAATACTCGGCAAAAGGGATGATGGCCAAGCTTTATCTCTATAATAAGGACTATGCCAATGCAAAGGCCAAGGCATGGGAGGTGATTGAGTCAGAACAGTATGATCTCTTCCCCGATTACCGTGCAATGTTCAACTCGAGCGCCAACAACAACAATATTGAAACGCTGTTTGCGGTTCAGCATCAGCCTACAATGAATCCATGGGGCTCAGGCAACCAGCTTAATCCTGACCGCGGTCCCGGAAGCCTGCAGACAGATGAGGCACAGATGTGGGAGCTTTACAGACCCTCGCTGGATATCAGGGCTGCCTATGAACCCAATGACAAGAGGCGGGCAGGATCAATCATGGAGCACGGATGGACCATGCCACAGTGGGTACCCCAGAAGCTGCCACAGGCTGACGGCTCCTTCGCTGTCAATGATGCGGCATACAATGAGTTCATGAAGAACGGGTACAGGTATGATACAATCCAGCCGGCCAACCAGGGAGGCTCTCTCAACGGCACCAGGTCGACAATAGCCAAGTATGTTGTCGGTCCGGGTCAGAAGTACGGCGGCGAACAGGTCATTGGCATGAATACAGGCATCAATTTCATGATGCTTCGCTATGCGGATATTCTTCTTATCTATGCTGAAGCCACCCTGGGCTCAGATGCGACAACCGCCGATGCAACGGCTCTCGATGCCTTCAACAAGGTTCGTCTGCGCGCCGGACTGCCGACAAAAAGTGTTCTCACAATTGATGACATAATGAAGGAACGCCGCGTGGAGTTTGCCTTTGAAGGCGATTACTGGTTTGATATTACCCGCCAGGGCTTCGCCAGGGCAAAGCAGATCATCGAGGCTCAGAACAGGGGAACAATTCCAGGCAATCTGGTCCGTGTAACTGATTTTACTGAGGACAAGATGTTCCTTCCGATACCTGCCTCAGAGGTGCTTCAGGACCCCTTGCTTGATGAGGAACCAGAACACTATTACACAAAATAGATGATATGAAAAAGATAATCAACAATACATTATCGGCATTCCTGCTTCTGCTTGTTACGGGAGCTGCAGGAATGTTATTCCAGGCATGCGAAGGCAATGAGGAAGAGATGCTGATGCCTGAGATCTTCTACATCCGCAAGACAGATCCTGTCAAATCTGACTCACTGGTGGCTCATGCCTTTATGGGAGACAACATCGCCATCATAGGGAAAAACCTGGGTTTTGTCGATGAGGTCTGGTTCAATGATCAGAGGGCTGCGCTGAATCCCAACCTGGTGACTGCGACATCCATCCTGGTCTCCGTGCCGGAGGTTATCCCGGCCACTGTTACCAACTACCTGTACCTTATCAACATGAACAAGAAGGATACTCTGAAATATACTTTCGGGGTAGACGTTCCTGCTCCGCTGGTTGACAGGATGGTGTGCGAGTATGTTGAAGACGGTGGTACGGCTGTAATCAGGGGTAACTACTTCGTTGATGACCCTGCATCACCGCTGACTGTACTGTTTCCGGGGAACATACCCGGAACGATCGTGAACTTCACAATAAACGAGATTCATGTGACAGTTCCTCCGGGTGTAGGTCCGGGTCAGATACAGGTCAAGTCGCTTTACGGTACCACCCGTTCACGCTTCTTCTTCCGCGATGACAGGAACATCATCCTCAACTTTGATGATCTGACCGCTGCAGGAGGATGGCGTTCGGGAGTGATAGGAAATTCCAACCCTGCTGGCATTTCCGGTAATTATGTCCGTTTTTCCGGCACACTGCCCGCTAAAGCAGGCAGTGTATGGAATGAGGACGGCGTCAGCTTCAATTACTGGCCACAGGCAAACGGCAGGCCCGATGTACCGGTATATACCGGTGAACTGAAAGACGGCGAGATCAAGTTTGAAGTTAACGTGGTTGAAGCATGGGAGTCAGGTGCACTGCAGATGATCTTCACCCCATACTCCATCACGGGAGCAAACAGCTACATTGCTGATGTCCCCTTGCCAAGAGGTCTCTGGATCCCGTGGAAGGAGACCGGAACCTACAAGACCAACGGGTGGACAACCGTCTCATACCCACTGTCAGAATTCAACTACGGCCCTGACGGCTCGGTTCACTCCGACAAGCTCACTGCTGACATGATTCGCGGCCTTACTTTCCTTGTATGGCATGGTGGTGTGGATGGTAAGGAATGCACCCCGCACATATGCATAGACAACATACGCGTTGTACCGAAGTAATATCAACTGAAAAAAGAATTGCAATGCATAAAATTCAGATAAAATTCCACAACTGGGCTCTGCTCATCGCGACACTCTGCGTTGTCAGCGCCGGTCTCCTTGTCACCTCATGCGAGGGCAAGGAAGAGGAAGATACCAAGGTGGTTCTCCAGAGCTTCGGGCCAATGCCTATTGCCAGGGGAGCCGAACTGAAATTCATCGGGCTGAATCTTGACAAGGTAACCTCCGTGGTGTTGCCAAATGACATCACAATCACCGCCTTCACAAAGAAGGAGCCCACCCTGCTGACCCTCACTGTTCCACAGGAGGCAATGCCGGGCTATGTGACCCTTAAGACACCTGACGGCGACATAACCACCAAGACCACAATCGGCTTCTCGGAGCCCATTTCGATTGCAAGTTTCACCCCTGCAACAGTAAAGGCAGGAGATGTGCTGACAATAACAGGTGACTATCTCAATCTTGTCGGTGAGGTAATACTCTCCGACCGTATTGTGGTCTCTGAGGATGATTTCACGAGTCACACACGTACCGAAATCAAGCTGGAGGTGCCTGCAACGGCACAGACAGGCAAGATAGCAGTTTCCAACGGAGAGGAGGAGCCGATTATAGTATACTCAGCCGCAACACTCAACGTGACGTTGCCTGCTTTCACCTCAGTGACACCGAATCCTGTCAAGGCCGGTACAAACCTGACGATTGCCGGAACCAACCTTGACCTGGTGCTCAGTGTCAAACTTGGAGGAGGAAAGGAAATCGATGCCGAAGATTTCGGCTCCCACAATGCCACCCAGATTGTAATCTCCGTGCCTGAGGACACAAAGGACGGCAAGGTTATCATGGTGCCGGCTTCAGGAGTCGAGGTGACCTCTGCAAATGATCTGGTTATGGTTATCCCCACGGTTGCAGTTACCCCGGTGACACTGAAGAACGGAGAGGATATAACCGTCACGGGAACTAACCTTGACCTGATTTCACGTGTTGTCTTCGGCGGGAACAAGCAGGGTACGATCAAGGCCGGCGGAACCGCCACCGAGATACTGGTAACTGTTCCGGATGACGCCGTTGACGGTGTTGTGAGCTTCTTCACAAGAGCAGACAAAGAGATTACAGGTCCAAATCTGACAATGATAGTCCCTGCCTTCTCCTCATTCAGCCCCACTTCCTCCAGGGCAGGAACCACTGTCACAATTTCAGGTACTGATCTTGATCTTGTAACCAAAGTAACCTTCACGGGAGGCATCGACGGCACCATAGGGACAAGAACGGAGACCTCGCTTGCAGTGACTGTGCCTGTGGGGGCCAAATCAGGCAAGATAACCCTTACAACCAAAAACGGCACACAGGTGGTATCTGCCATTGACTTTACACTTCTGGCAAACCTTCCGACCTTTGGTTCTTACACCGAGTTCCGCGGTGAGCCCGGCAAGATTCTTACAATCAACGGCACCAACCTGCTGCTTGTCAAGGAACTAATCTTCCCCGGAAATGTACCTGCCACAGCCTATGGCGTCAAGACCGATACCAGGATTGAAGTTTATGTACCGGTGAACGTTACGCGTGGATACGGTACAATCGGACTCCTGACATATGAAGGTGAACAGGGTATCTTCCCGCAGATCTTCTTCGGCGCTACAGACCCGATAGTGGATCCTGCACTGATGATCAACGACTTCGAGGTTGGACTTGACGGTCATGATCTCAACTGGGATAATTGGAGTGGTGCAGTGGAACTTGGCAGCGATCCTTCAATAGCAATATCAGGCAATTATATGCATGGCGTCCTTCCTGCACTTAACGGTTGGACCTGGATCTGGGGTTGCAACCATAGCCAACTTCCAAAGCCTTCCGTGACAAAGGCAGACCACTACCTGAAGATGGACGTTAATATTACCAAACCGTTTGCTCCCGGCACAGGGTCGTTTACTATGAAGCTGGCAGGAACGGATTTCGATATCGGACATCTTGGTCTTCAGAATGATGACGGCAGCTGGTCAACACCGGGATGGATCACGATCACCATCGACCTGGCCACCTATTCGGCACTGCCGGCAGTAATTCCTTCCAGCGGCGACTGGGGTATGACCCTCTGGACCGGAGTGAACATGGACCTCACAGGTCTTTACATTGACAACATCAGATTTGAGCATAAATGATGGAGATTGATTAGGTTATCCATTTAATTCAGCGCAAGGGGTATCTCGGATTTTATCACTAAATTGAGATACCCTTTGCATTTTTTAAAAGAGAAGCTTATAATTTAGTATGAGATTAACTTTCAGATTGTTGCTATACCCGGCGTTGCTTCTGTCACTCACTGTTGCAGTTTATGCACAAAGCACTGCATATGAGGCCGAGAACGGCACCTTAACAGGGGGAATTTCAGTTCTGAATACCGTCGCCGGCTATTCCGGAACAGGTTACGCAGGAATATTTCAGAATGACGGAGATGCAGTATCCGTTGCCATAACACTCGCTCAGGGAGGCTGGTATAAACTCTACCTGGGGTATGCCGCCCCGTACGGGGACAAGAAGAACATCGTCGGGATCAACGGCAACAGCTCCGAGGCCTCATTCCCCGCCAGCGCATCCTTTACTGAGGTCTCTTTCGGAAAGATATGGTTGAAGGAGGGCATCAATACCCTCTCAATGACCAAGAGCTGGGGATGGTTCCTGTTCGATTATTTCCGTATAGAGCCCGATACCGATCCTGAAGTGACCGTGCAACTGCCATATCCCCTGGCATCCCCTTCACCTCACAGTGAGACTAGGCGGCTCTGGAGCTATCTCATGGATAGTTTCACCAGGAAAACACACTCGGGTGCCATGAGCCTCAATGCAAAGGAGGAGGCTGAATGGCTTTTCTCCCAGACCGGCAAATACCCGGCACTCATCGGTCTCGACTTCATGAACCATAACCGCAATTACAGCTGGTTTGACAAGTCAGTCCTGGTCACCGAGGCAAGAAACTGGTACAACAGGAACGGCCTGGTAGCCATCTGCTGGCACTGGCGCGATCCGTCACGTGCCACGGAGGCATTTTACACGGCAGATACTCAGTTTGACGTCACGAAGATCTACGAGACCACCTCGGTTGAATACCAGGCCATGCTGAGTGATATTGACATCATTGCCGGTTATCTGAAACAGCTGAACAATGAAAACATCCCTGTCCTTTTCAGGCCTCTTCATGAAGCTTCCGGAGGCTGGTTCTGGTGGGGAGCAAAAGGTCCCGAACCCTGCAAGGCGCTCTGGCGGCTCATGTTTGACCGCCTTGTCAACTATCACGGTCTTAAGAACCTGATCTGGGTCTGGACCACCGATGCCGCGGCCAATAACCTCGACTGGTATCCCGGAGATGATTATGTTGATATTCTGGGCGCTGACATCTACGCAGCGGACGGCGACTTCAGCTCACAGGTGCTTACCTATAATTCGATCAAGGAAAAGTTCGGTGGCAGAAAGCTGATCACCCTCAGTGAGAACGGACCTGTTCCTGACCCTGACAGGCTTGTGGATGACAGAGCATACTGGTCGTGGTTCATGCCCTGGTACGGCTCCTTTATCCGTGACGGTATCAAGAACCCGCTCAGTCACTGGCAGAAGGTGATGGCCCATGACTATGTGGTTACCCTCGATGAGATGCCTGATCTGAAGAGCTATCCCCTTAGCGACGAGCCTGACTACAGCGCATATCCCCAGGGATTCTTCATGGCCGGATGGAAGCCCCGCACAGCCATTGTGCCTGACTATACCGATGTGCCTGCAGTGACAGATCCGGTAACAGTTGCCGCTACAATTGACTTTTCCGACACAATCACAAAAGTGTCACCCTACCTGTTTGGTGACAATGCCAATCTCTGGACAGGACCGATGTCTGACAATGCCGCCCTGATGAAGCATATTTCCAATCGTGATCAGGGTCTGATGCGCGGTCCCGGGGGCAGCACATCCGACGCCTTTTTCTGGAACAAGGCGACCAATCAGCGCCCTCAGGATGTGCCGCAAACACTGCTCAACGATCCCTCAAACACCTGGTGGCCCTGGTACGGGCAGAGACCGGAGGACTGGACGATGCATGTAGATTCCTTCTACAGCATACTCAGCAAGACCAGCCTCACAGGCATGATAACAGTAAACTATGGTTATGCCAGATATGGCACGAGTGACAACCCTGTGGCTCAGGCAGCACACCTGGCAGCAGATTGGGTGCGCTATGACAACGGCAGGACGAAATTCTGGGAGATAGGCAACGAGGTCTTCGGCAGCTGGGAGGCAGGATACCGCATTGACCGGTCCCTGAATAAGGACGGCCAGCCGGAATATATCACGCCTCAGCTCTACGGTCAGCACTGCCGTGTCTTCATTGACTCGATGAAGGCTGCCGCTGCTGAGACCGGCAAGGAAATAAAGATAGGAGTGGTAATGGTGGAGGCAGCCTCTACCCACAATTCGTGGAATACAGGGGTGGCGGCTCAGGTCGGTGATATTGCCGACTTCTACGTGGTTCACAGCTACTATACACCCTATAACACTAACTCGGATGTGGCAACGGTGCTGGGCTCCTACAGCTATACTGAAGGGTACAGGAACTATGTCCGGTCAACCGTTGAGGCTGCCGGAATGCCGATGCTGCCGGTGGCACTGACTGAGTACAATATCTTCGCCACAGGCTCCAGCCAGGCAGTCTCTCACGCCAACGGCATGCAGGCTGTGCTGGCAACGGGCGAGATGATCAGGTCAGGCTACGGCGCCGCCTGCCGCTGGGACCTCGCAAATGGCTGGGATAACGGTAATGATCACGGTATGTATGCCTATAACGAACCAGGCATACCAAAGTACGAACCGCACCCGGCATTCTACCATCTCTACTATATGCGCCGCCACACCGGAGATGTACTGCTTAAATCAACCGTCACCGGTGCCCCGGGAGTGGTAATCACTTCCACAGCCTTCAGCTCCGGGCATATCGGTGCCTCGCTTGTGAACACCACAAAGGTCCGCAAGGTGGTGAGAATCAACCTGAAGGATTACGGTGTGGGAGAACGGTTCTATACATACACGCTGACAGGAAGTGAAGGCAGTGATTTCTCCCGGAAGGTTTTCGTCAATGGCGCCGGCAACAGCCTGGAGGCAGGCGGACCGGCTGATTATGAGACCCTCAAAGCCAGTGCGGTTGTCATTGGTGAAGAGATGAAGGTAATACTTCCGCCCCTCTCGGCACTGTACATCCTGGTCGAACCGGGGACGAAGCAACTGGCAATTAACAATGAGATAACCTCCTCGGAACTGATTGCGACAGATGACGGCATATCTATCCGGCCCAATCCCTCGGACGGAAACATTACCGTTGAGAACATCCCATCCGGTGTTGTACGTATCGCCGTAAGTGATATCCGGGGAGCCATCCTCCTTAGAAATGAACTGGTGAGTGACGGATCAGACATCCCTCTCATTACAGGTTTTGAACCGGGGATTTATTTCATTAACTTTTCCGGCGAAAGTTACATGGTGACAAAAAAATTAATAATCAAAAAACACTGACAGATGAAACTTGCACGAATACTACCGGCAATCGGCGCTTCAGCTGCCCTCATAATCGCCATTGCGATGGTCTCCTGTTCAGGCGAACCCTACGAGCGGACTGACAATGGAATGACAGTCCGTCTCAACGGCAAATCTGATTATCCGGGTCAGGCCGTGAGACTTCAGGTTGTCAATGACCGGATCATCAGGGTCACGGCTGTACCCTCCGGTGAATTTCCGGAATCGGTGAGTCTGATGGCTCTTCCTATGCCTTCCGGCAAATCCGATTTTACAATCGAAAAGGGAGAGGGTCTCATCACCCTGAGCACCTCTTCGCTCAGCGCAGAAGTATTCCTGAAAACCGGTGAAGTCCGGTTCACTGACCGAGACGGAAACCTCTTTCTTGCTGAACAGGAAGGAGGAGGAAGAGGCTTCTCACCTGTCATGGCAATCAACGAGAACGGCCACCCAGTCAGGCAACAGTTTGAGTCGCATCCTGACGAGGCCATCTATGGTCTGGGAGCAAACCAGACCTCCTTCATGAACCTGAAGGGAAAGGACGCCGATCTTTTCCAATATAACACCATGGCGGTGGTACCTTTCATCATCTCAAACCGGAACTTCGGAATCCTCTGGGATAACAACTCACATACAAAATATGGCGATATCCGGGAGTGGAGCGAACTGTCGGCACTGAAGCTCTATGACAGGGGCGGGGCGGAAGGTGGCCTGACGGCTGTGTATGCCGACAGGAAGAGCGGCAGGAATATTTTTACCACCCGCCAGGAGAAGGAGATCAGTTACCAGTTCATTCCTGACCTGGTGAAATTTCCGCAGGGCTTCAGCCTGGGTGACGGCATGGTCACCTGGGAGGGGGAGTTTGAATCAGATACCTCAGGGGAGCATAAGTTCATGTTCAATTCGGCAGGGTATGCAAAGCTGTGGATTGACGGCAGGCTGATCTTCGACCGCTGGAGACAGTGCTGGAACGCCTCCACAAACTATTTCAACCTTAACCTTGAGCCAGGCAGACGCTACCCTGTGAAGATCGAATGGATCCCTGACGGAGGCGAGTCATATATAGCACTCAGGTATCTTACCCCTCTGGATGAGGAAGAACAGCAGCGCATCTCATTCTGGTCCGAAGTGGCTGACCAGATTGACTATTACTTCATCAGCGGCGAGAGCATGGATGAGGTTATCAGCGGTTATCGTACAGTAACCGGGAAGGCCCCGGTGATGCCGAAATGGGCCATGGGATTCTGGCAGAGCCGTCAGCGATACACAAACCAGCAGGAACTTCTTGATGTGGTCAGGGAGTACCGGAAGCGGCAGATACCCTTTGACAACATTGTGCTCGACTGGCAGTACTGGCCCATAGACAAATGGGGTGACCACCAGTTTGACCCTGACCGTTTCCCTGATCCTGACGCAATGATCAGCACATTGCATAATGAGCTTAATGCAAACATAATGATCTCTGTCTGGCCCAAGTATTATGTCGGCACAGAAAACTATGAGGCAATGAAAAGCAAGGGTTATCTCTACATGCGTAATGTAGAGAAGGAGCGTAAAGACTGGATCGGTTACCTCTCAACCTTCTACGATGCATTCAACGCTGATGCCCGCGCAGCCTTCTGGGAACAGATCAACACCGCACTTTACAGCAAGGGGATCGACGCCTGGTGGCTGGATGCCACAGAGCCTGATATAACCTCCAACCTGCCGATGGATGAGCGCAAGGCGATGATGCATCCGACTGCCCTCGGATCGGCTGACAGGTATTTCAATGCCTATGCCCTGGTACAGGCACAGGGGGTCTTTGAGGGGCAGCGTGCAACAGATCCGGAGAACAGGGTCTTCATCCTGACACGCTCAGCTTTCGGAGGGCTGCAGCGCTACTCCGCCGCCAACTGGAGTGGAGATATAGCAGCAAGATGGCACGATATGGCGGCGCAGATACCCTGCGGTCTGAACTTCTCGATGTCAGGGATACCCTGGTGGACAATGGACATCGGAGGATTCTCGGTTGAGAGCCGATACCACAACCCGTCACCGGCTGACCTCGAGGAATGGCGCGAGCTGATGACCCGCTGGCACCAGTATGGCGCCTTCGTGCCGCTGTTCAGATCGCACGGCGAATTCCCCTTCCGTGAGATGTATAATACCGCCCCGGCCGGACATCCTGCCTATAAAACGATGGTTGAATACAATCAACTGAGATACAGGCTTATGCCTTACATATATTCCCTTGCTGGTAATGCATGGCTGAATGACTACACAATAATGCGTGGCCTCACGATGGACTTCAGCGGTGATACGGCCGTCTTCGATATCCCTGACCAGTATATGTTCGGGCCGTCACTGATGATAAACCCGGTAACCGAGTACAAAGCCCGGTCGCGCAGTGTATATCTCCCTGCTGCCTACGGATGGTATGATATGCGTTCCGGTATATACTTCGCCGGAGGCGCTGTTACTGAAGCAGAGGCTCCATATGATTATATGCCGGTATTTGTCAGGGAAGGATCAGTTATCCCCTTTGGCCCGGAAATTCAATACAGTACTGAAAAACAGGCTGATCCACTTACCCTCTGGGTCTATGCCGGGTCAGACGGCAGCTTTACGCTCTATGAGGACGAGGGAGACAACTACAACTATGAAGAGGGAGCATATTCACTCATCCCCCTTAAATGGAGCGAGAATGAACTTACCCTTACAATAGGGACAAGGAGCGGCGGATTCCAGGGTATGCTGCCGGAGCGTGTGATCAATGTGGTGATGGTTTCAAAGGGCAAACCCGTTAAACTCGATTTCGGAAGAACACCTGACAGGACGGTCACCTATGCGGGAGAGGAGATGAAATTGCAGTTTTAAGAATAGTGTTGTTTTAAAATTTTAGAGAAATGATGATAAAGAGAGTGTTTCTGGTCACTGTTGTCCTGCTGGTGGCGGCAGCATCCTGCCTTGCACAGAGCATTATACCCGCAGAATGGAAATTCCTGCAGGGCGACAAGCCTCAGTACATTGATTCCGCGCTGAACGACTACTGGTGGAACGACATCTCTCCTCTGACCGTCTGGGAGCGGCAGGGGATAAAGGGTGACGGCTATGCCTGGTACAGGGTGAAAGTTGTCATCCCTGTAAAGATGAAAAAGAATGCATTAAAGTATGGCGGCCTGATGCTTAACCTGGGCAAGATTGATGATGCTGATGAGACCTTCTTCAACGGTCACATGATCGGGGCTACCGGGAAGATGCCGCCTGATTATGCCGGGGCCTACGATGTGCAGCGCTCATATCTCATCCCCCCGGAGTATGTTCAATGGGGCAAAAAGAATACAGTTGCCGTCAGAGTGTATGATGCCGGAGGCGACGGAGGCCTGTATGGTGGCCCTGCAGAACTGACGAACAGGGGCAATCCTGATCTTCTGAGCCTGGGAGTTGAATTTGCGGCAGAAGACAGGATTGTGCTCGGATCGCCCGAATTGGATATTCCCGTAATTATCAAAAGCGAGTTCAGGAAAAAGTACCGGGGCGCCATTACCCTAAAGATCATGACAGATTTCGGAGAGGAGTTTGACAGGTCCTACCGGGATGTAGCTGTCAAAAAAATGAGCACCGGCCGCTTTGTTTTCAGGGTGAAGGACCTCAAACCCGGATTCTACAAGGCCACAGTCGCCCTCGAGAGCAAGATGGGCAACAATAAGTACAGCTTCAACTTCGGCTATGAGCCTGAAAAGATTGTTTCACCGGCTGATCCGCAGCCCGATTTTGCTGAGTTCTGGCAGAGGGCGAAGGCCGAGCTGGCAACCGTGGATCCGCAGTTTAACCTTATACGCATTGACAGTCTCTGTACAGAGAAGCACAATGTATACCTTGTGGAGATGAGATCTCTCGGCAACGCTCTCATCAGGGGCTGGTACAGGGTGCCGGTCAAACCGGGCCGTTATCCTGCAATCATGCAGGTGCAGGGATACAGCTCCGTAATGGTACCCTCATACGTCAATTATGGTGATGATATAATCGGATTCGGACTGAATATCAGGGGTCACGGCAACAGCACCGACGATGTCAGCCCCGGCTTCCCCGGATATATACTCTCCAACCTGGAAGAGAGGGAGAAGTATATCTATCGCGGTGCCTATATGGACTGTGTCAGGGCTGTTGATTTCCTCTCCTCAAGGCCCGAGGTGGATGCCTCACGCATCGCCGTGGAAGGAGCCAGTCAGGGCGGTGCCCTCACCTTCGCGACTGCGGCCCTGAACAACGACAGGATAGCAGTATGCGCGCCACAGGTGCCCTTCCTGTCAGACTTCAGGGATTACTTTAAAGTTGCACTCTGGCCCGGCAACGAGTTCGTCGAGCTGATTGACCAGCAGAAAAAGCTGACCTGGGATGAGGCCTTTTACACCCTGAGTTACTTTGACATAAAGAACCTTGCACACATGATAAAGGCTCCGATGTTAATGGGAGTGGGGCTGATGGATGAGGTTTGTCCCCCGCATATCAATTTTGCGGCCTACAACCTGGTGACGGCGGAAAAGAAATATATTGTTTATCCTTATGCGGGCCACGGTCTGCCTGACCATTTCTACAATGCCAAAATGAAATGGATCAGAAGTAAACTGGGATTGAATTAACTAAATATAACTGTTATGGAGGGAAGACAAACAGTGTCACGATTGCTGATGGCAATCGCGTTGGCGGCTGTTATTCAAGGCTGTTCACAGCCTGAGCCGCGAAATCATGTCAGTTTCAATGACGGGTGGAAGTTTTCGCTTACTGCAGGAGATGAGGCTTTTCAGCCGGGTTATGATGACAGCGGATGGAGAGAACTTGATCTGCCGCACGACTGGAGCATCGAGGGGGAGTTCAGCGAGAATCATCCGGCCTCTCCCGGCGGCGGGGCCCTGCCAGGCGGTATAGGATGGTACCGCAAGACATTCAGGATCAGCAGTGATGACAGGGAGAAGCTGACATACATTTCATTTGACGGTGTTTACCGTAACAGCGAGGTATGGATTAACGGGAACTATCTTGGGAAAAGGCCATACGGCTACAGTTCCTTCAGGTATAACATGACGCCTTGGCTCAATTATGGTGATGAGGCTAACGTGATTGCCGTAAAGGTTGACAATTCGAAGCAGCCCAACTCCAGGTGGTATTCAGGGTCAGGTATCTATCGCAATGTCTGGCTGACAATCACCGGAAAGATTGCTGTTGACCACTGGGGTACCTTTGTTACCACACCGGAAGTGTCAGCCGAAGCTGCCCTCCTGAGAGTGACTACGCAGGTGAGTAACGCCACCGGGGGCAGGGCTGGCATAAGACTTGAGACAACGGTCTATGATCCTGAAAACAGGAAAGTGGCTAAAGCGGAGACTGATCAGGTTGAGCTTACTGATGCAGGTACCACGGTGACGCAGGAACTGAAGATAGATTCTCCCCGGCTCTGGTCAGTGGAGAACCCTCAGCTTTACAGGGTTGAAACCAGGATCCGGTCAGGACAGCTGCTGGCCGACGTATATGAGACGGTAACCGGCATCAGGTCGTTTGAATTTGATGCTGAAAAGGGATTCATCCTCAACGGTGAGCCGGTAGTCATAAAGGGGGTATGCAATCATCATGACCTGGGGTGCCTGGGTGCTGCAGTCAACACCCGTGCTATTGAGAGGCAGCTGGAGATACTAAAGGAGATGGGGTGCAACGGTATTCGCACATCGCATAACCCCCCTGCTCCGGAACTGCTTGATCTGTGTGACAGGATGGGCTTCATAGTCATGGATGAGGCTTTCGACATATGGAAGGTGAAAAAGACAGAATTCGACTACGGTCTGGACTTTGACGATTGGCACAGGAGGGATCTGGAGGCAATGGTGCTTCGCGACCGCAATCATCCTTCGGTTTTCATCTGGAGCATCGGTAATGAAGTGATGGAACAGTGGGAGCGGAACGGCAGCGGTGAAGCCATCGCCACCGAACTGGCAGGCATTGTCCGTTCCCTGGATGATACCAGGCCAGTGACGGCGGCATGCAATGACCCGATGCCGCACAACCCGGTCATCGCCTCAGGCGCCCTTGATCTCATAGGATTCAATTACCGTGATACGCTCTGGACAAGGTTGCCGGAGATGTTCCCCGGCGGCAAATATATTGGCACGGAGACCACTTCGGCGCTTGCCACACGTGGCAGCTACGATTTGCCGTCAGAGATCATCCGGCGCTGGCCTGTACGCTGGGATCAGCCCTTCAAGGACGGTAATCCGGACCTGACATGCTCGGCATATGACAACTGCTCGGCACCGTGGGGTACAACCCATCGTGACAGCTGGAGGCTGATAAAGGAGAATGCCTACCTCACGGGGATGTATATCTGGACCGGCTTTGACTACCTGGGCGAACCCACTCCCTACTGGTGGCCGGCACGAAGCTCCTATTTCGGCATCATTGATCTGGCCGGCTTCCCGAAAGATGTCTACTGGTTCTACCAGAGTGAATGGACCGACAAGGATGTGCTACATATCTTCCCGCACTGGAACTGGAATCCCGGTCAGACGGTGGATGTGTGGGCATTTACAAACTGTGATGAGGTTGAGCTGTTCCTTAACGACGTATCTCTCGGGAGGCAGACCAGGGGAGAGAACGATTATAACCTTGTCTGGAAAGTGCCGTTTGAAGAGGGTACCTTACTGGGTGTCGGTTACAGGAACGGTACCGAGATAATGAGAAAGACGGTTTCCACAGCCGGTGAGCCTGCCGGATTGGTGCTGACGCCTGACCGCAGTGAGATAAATGCAGACGATGCAGATCTTTCGTTTATTACAGTTACTGTTATTGACCGTAACGGAAATACCTTGCCTCATGCAGGTAATATGGTGAACTTTTCCGTTGAAGGTCCCGGTATGATTGCAGGTGTTGACAATGGCAGCCAGACAAGCATGGAACCATTCAAGGCTGACTACAGGAAAGCTTACAACGGGAAGTGCCTTGTGGTTGTGAAGGCAGGAAAGGAAAAAGGGGAGGTTAAAATTACTGCCTCATCAGACGGCCTGCCTGACACTGTCTGTACTCTAAGGGTAAGATAACAGACAGGGTTATGGTCTGGCGTGCGGGCCACGGGTCCTGACCATGACGCATTTGCGAAGGTCAGATGAAGATCCTTGTGCCCTGGTGTCATCTTTTGTTGTCAGATGAAGACCCTTGTCCCCTGATCATAGCTATCACGGAGTTCCCTGGGCGTGCATCCCTTCTTCCTCCTGAATATACGGTTGAAGTTGGATATGTTGTTGAATCCGCATGAATAGGCAATCTCAGCTATCGTCTTTGTTGTTGAGATCAGCATCCTTGAGGCATGCCCCAGGCGCACCTCCGTAACACAGTCTATGAAGGTCATGCCTGTCCTCAGCTTGAAGAAGCGGCTGAAGGCAGACTCGGTCATGCTTGCAATCCTGGCAGCCTCGCCAAGCGTGATCTGCCTGTCAAAGGAGGTGTGGATGAACTCCATCACCTTCTCTATCCGCCGGCTGTTGTAAGAGAAGACCTCTGCATCGCTGAATCCTGAATCAGACAACACCCGGTAATCACGTGATATTGAAAGATCATGAAGGATACTCATCAGTTCGAGGACAGAGTCGAAGCCCTGCTTCTTCTCCAGGTTTAATATGCGCGTCTCCAGACGGGCTGTGGTCTCCGGCGAGAAGAGTATACCGCGAAGAGACCTGCGCAGCATGTTGCGGATAAAGTTCAGCTGGTTCTTCTGGAGGAATTTCTCGTCAAAGAAATCCTTATGAAACTGAATGGTTATCTCCTGCACCTGGTCAGATCCGAATCCTGATCCGAACCAGCCGTGAGGCAGTCCCGGCCCCACAAGAGCAAGCTCCATATCGCCAATCTCCTCTACGTGATCACCGATTATTCGCTTTGCGCCCCTGGCATTTCGTATGAAATTGAGTTCAATCTCATCATGGTAGTGAAGGGGGAAATCAAATTCAGACTTTGCCCGGTGGAAATATGTAAAGCAGTCTGACTGGGTCAGCGGGGTAATCTCTTTCAGGATATTTTCGGTCATTGCTCGCTTTCTTGTACTCCGGATGATCAGCGATATAAAGTTACAGCAAAAATCCTATAGATCAAATCAGGGGGTTCCATATTTTTCAAAATGCAATAGTTCAGATGTATGCATATTGGGTTAATGTTTATACCCGTATTAAGGGTGCATTATTGATCAAAAATGTACCGGTCAGCAGTTCAGATTATGCCATCTGAAGTTTAACAATGGCATTATAGTATCACTATTTAAACGAATGATATTATATCACCGAATGGGTGATTTCTTATTTTTGATATAGATCGTACAAAGCGCATTCTATGAGAAGAGTATTGCCGGGGCTGCTGCTGATGATTGCCCTTTCCGGCTGCGGCCGCAGTCAGGAACAGAATTATGTTATCGTTGAAGACGGGATCTTCCGGTTAGCCGGGGAGCCCTTGTATTTCATTGGCGCCAACTACTGGTACGGGGCCATCATTGGCACGGAGGGCGAGTATGGTGACCGTGGACGGCTGCTCAGGGAACTTGACCATATGAAGAGCATAGGTATCACCAACCTGAGGGTGATGGTTGGTCCGGAAGGGCCTGACAATGAGCCTTACAGGGTTACTCCGGCGCTGCAGGTCGCTCCGGGTGAATACAGTGAGGAAATGCTTGCCGGACTCGACTTCCTGCTGGCCGAGATGGGCAAAAGGGGGATGCATGCAATCCTCTTCCTCAACAACGCATGGGACTGGAGCGGGGGATTCTCGCAGTACCTCAGCTGGAACGGTTACGGCCCCATACCCAATCCCAATCTGGCGCCCAACACCTGGTCTCAGTTCATGAGCTTCTCCGGGCAGTTCAACAGCTGCGAGCCATGCATCAGCCAGTTCGAGGAGTTCATAAGATTCATTGTGGGGCGGACAAACGGTTATACAGGATTGAAGTATACTGAGGACCCCGCAATAATGACATGGGAGATCGCCAATGAACCGAGGGCATTCTCGGATGAAAATATCCCGGCATTCGAGGCTATGATTGCCCGCATTGCGGCATTGCTTCAGGAACTCGATGAAAACCACCTGGTGACAACCGGTACCGAGGGCCGGCACGGTTGCGAGCAGAAGATGGAGGTCTTTGAACGTATCCATGCTGATCCGAACATCGATTATCTGGTTATGCATATATGGCCGAAAAACTGGGGCTGGCTGGATATCAGGAATATAGGGGGCACCCTTGATACGGCTATTGTGCTGACCAACAGGTATATAAATGACCACCTGGAGGTGGCTGAGAGGCTGAACAAGCCGATAGTTCTAGAGGAATTCGGACTGCCTCGCGATTTTCACGGATTCTCGCCTGATGAGCCGACAGTGGCCCGTGACACCTATTACGGCAATGCGTTCGGACAGGTGCTTGACCATGCCGGTCGCCTCGGGCCGCTTGCAGGTTGCAATATATGGGCCTACGCCGGAGAGGGAAGGGCTGCTGAAGGCAGGATCCACTGGCTTCCCGGTGATGACTACCTGGGAGACCCGCCCCAGGAGGAACAGGGACTGAACTCGGTGTTTGACACTGACTCCACTGTAGGCATAATTTCTGATTTCAGCCTTCGCCTCTCATCTCTTACTAAAAAATAACCCTCACATGAACAGGATACTCAATCTGACCGTGGCGATGCTGTTTTTGACAGCCTGCAATACGGGAGACGCCGGAAGAACAGGTCCTGCCGACAGATCGGCTACCCCTGAGACAGTAAACATGCTGGCAGGACTGAAGCATGCTGCCGGGCAGGGCATTATGTTCGGACACCAGGATGACCTGGCTTACGGTATCGGTTGGATTCATCCGGGAGGTGAGTCTGATGTAAAACGGGTCACCGGTGACTTCCCTGCCGTATACGGCATGGATCTCGGCGATATCGAACACCGTTCAGCAGTTAACCTCGATTCCGTGCCCTTCGGTGACATGAAGAAGTGGGCAGGTGAGATATGGGCACGCGGAGGCGTTATAACCTTCAGCTGGCATGTTGATAACCCGCTTACCGGCGGCAGCTCTTGGGATGTAACTTCTGACAGGGTGGTGGCTTCGGTGCTGCCCGGAGGGGAGAAACATGAAGAGTTCAGGGCCTGGCTTGATAACCTGGCTGAATTTATTGCATCACTGAAGGATGATAAAGGTGTGGCAATTCCGGTGATTTTCCGCCCCTGGCATGAGCATACGGGAAGCTGGTTCTGGTGGGGACAGGATCTGTGCACAACAGAAGAGTTCATCGCCCTGTGGCGATTCACCTTCGAGTACCTCTGCGGAGAGAAGAACCTTCACAACCTGCTCTTCGCCTATTCAAGCGGTGGCGATATCAGCAGCACGGAGCAGTATCTTGAGCGCTACCCGGGTGATGAATATGTTGACCTCATGGGATTCGACTACTACCAGATGCCGGTAGCAGGCAACAGGTCGTTTACTGATAATGTGCACCGGGTGCTGGGTATCGTCACCGAAGCAGCTGCCGCTCATGGTAAACTGGCGGCGCTGACCGAGGCCGGGTACGAAGGAATTCCCGATTCAACATGGTGGACAGGAACATTCTGGCCTGCCATGAGGGATCACCGCATATCCTATGCACTTGTGTGGCGCAATGCCCACAACAAACCGGGACACTTCTATGCTCCCCATCCGGGACATATGAGCGCACAGGACTTCATTGACTTTTATAATCTGCCCGAATCACTTTTCCAGAAGGATGTGACGGCACTGGAAATCTATAAACAGGAATAATCAGCAAAGCAGAATGGATAATTTCAAAATACGCCTTGCGAAGCTCACTGAAGAGCACGAGGCATTGATTAAGCGCAGCAATATCAAGGCCGGGACGGGAAACGGGATATTTGACAGGTATTCATATCCTGTACTTACAGGGGCACATGCACCGCTTGAATGGAGGTATGACCTCAACCCGGACACCAACCCGCACCTGATGGAGCGCTTTGGCATCAATGCAGCATTCAATGCCGGTGCAATGAGGTTCAACGGTAAGTATATTCTTGCTGTAAGGGTGGAAGGCTACGACAGAAAATCGTTTTTCGCTATTGCAGAAAGCCAGAACGGTGTGGATAGCTTCCGGTTCCGGGATTATCCTGTAACTATGCCGGAGACTGATGATCCGGATACTAATGTGTACGACATGAGGCTGACACACCATGAGGATGGCTGGATCTACGGGGTCTTCTGCAGCGAGAGAAAGGATCCGAAAGCTGCTCCCGGTGACCTCTCATCCGCTGTCGCCGCTGCCGGCATTGCCCGTACAAGAGACCTGGTGACATGGGAACGCCTGCCTGACCTGGTCTCGGCCAGCCAGCAACGCAATGTTGTTCTTCATCCGGAGTTCGTCAACGGCAGATATGCCCTTTACACCCGCCCGCAGGACGGCTTCATCGATGCCGGCAGCGGAGGAGGGATAGGATGGGCCCTGGTTGATGACATTACCCGGGCAGTGATAGCTGAGGGGGATGAGAAGATTATCAACTTCAGGCACTATCACACAATCAAGGAGATGAAGAACGGTGAGGGCCCTCACCCGATAAAAACGCCTGCCGGGTGGCTGCATCTTGCCCACGGTGTAAGGGGATGCGCCGCGGGGCTGCGGTATGTGCTCTACCTCTACATGACTGCACTTGATGACCCGTCCAGGATTATAGCTGAGCCGGGAGGCTATTTCATGGCCCCGGTGGATGAGGAACGCATCGGCGACGTCTCGAACGTGCTCTTCTCCAACGGGTGGATAGCTGATGATGACGGAACGGTCTATATCTATTACGCATCGTCGGATACAAGGATGCACGTGGCTGTGTCATCGGTTGAACGTCTGATCGATTATTGCATGAACACGCCGGCGGACGGATTTCGCTCTGCGGAATCAGTGAGATCACTCAACTCAATAATCAGTCGCAACCGGGAGTTCATGGCAGGGAAAAAGTGAGAGTGACTTCCGAAAGATACTTTATCGCAAAATTCACCTTCTAAGGATGAAAAAAGATGCTGCAATGATACTCGCAGGGATGAAGGCTGCTGCTGCGGATGAGCTTACGCGCAATATCCTGCCCTGGTGGATACGGAAGATGCCAGACCCGGACAACGGCGGATTTTACGGTCGGAGAGATGGCAGGGATAACGTCGTTCCCGGCGCACCTAAGGGTGGAATACTGAATGCCCGTATCCTGTGGAGCTTTGCGGCAGCGTATATCTGGAAGCCCGACCCGCTTTACCTGGAGATGGCCATGCGGGCCCGCGATTACGTTTTCCGGCACTTCTTTGATGAAGAGTACGGCGGCACTTACTGGTGCCTGAAGAGCAACGGCGAGCCTCTGGATACCAAAAAGCAGATCTACTCTCAGGCCTTTTTCATCTATGCGCTGAGTACTTATCATATGGGCACGGGCGACAGGGAGGCGCTTGACAGGGCAATCGATCTGTTCAGGCTGATTGAGAAGTACAGCTTTGACCGTGAGCGTGGCGGTTATTTCGAAGCCTTTACCCGTGAGTGGGGTGAGATCGCTGACCTGCGCCTGAGCGCGAAGGATGCCAATGAGAAGAAGACAATGAACACTCATCTTCATGTCCTTGAGGCATATACCGCCCTTTACAGGATCTGGCCTGACCCGGAGCTGAAGCAGCAACTGGCCGCACTGGTGAAGGTATTTGCAGAGAGGATCGTTGATCCGGAGACAGCCCATCTGAATCTCTTCTTTGATGAGGAGTGGAATTGCAGGTCAACCATTGTCTCTTACGGTCACGACATTGAGGCCTCGTGGCTCCTCTGCGAGGCGGCTGAAGTTATCGGGGATGCTGACAGTGTCAAAGGTGTGGCTTTACGGATTGCCTCTGCGGCTCATGAGGGTCTGGCGGAGGATGGCAGTCTCTTCTATGAGAAGGATGATGCCGCGGGCCACTTTGACCGCGACAGGCACTGGTGGGTGCAGTCGGAGGCCGTGGTGGGATTCCTCAATGCCTGGCAGCTCAGCGGTGATGCCGGCTGGCTGGAGATGGCTTCGGATGCACTCGTATATATCATGGCGAACATCTCCGACAGGGATCAAGGTGAATGGTTCTGGAGCATCCGTGCAGATGGTACGGTTAACCGTGATGATGACAAGGCTGGCTTCTGGAAATGTCCCTATCATAATACCAGGATGTGCCTGGAGGTACTGTCAAGATAATAGAGGGCCGAACATAAAAAGTGATCCGGTGGATCATTTTAGTGAAGGAGCCGGTTTGCAGGGCAGGCAACAGTGTTGACAATAATTGACAACAAACTGTCTCCCTTTTCCCTTTTTTGCATAACTTCGTAGGAATCTATTTAATGAAAGGGCTTAAAACATGACTTACTGGATTATTGCGTTAGCTGTTATCCTGATATTCTTTTGGGGAGTCAGGATCGTAAGACCAACCAATCGTGCTCTTATTGAGCGCCTTGGCAAGTATCATCATTTTGGCAATCCCGGGTTTCACTGGATCATTCCGGTGATTGACAAGCTTTACAGAGTCAATGTGACCGAGCAGATGGTTGATGCGGAGCCGCAGGAGATCATCACGAACGACAACCTGAATGCCAGTGTTGATGCACAGGTATATTTCAGGGTAAAGGCTGATGAGGAGAGCGTTAAGGGCTCGATTTACAATGTTGCCAATTTCAGGTACCAGATCGTCAACCTGGCACGAACCACCCTCCGTAACATCATTGGCACCATGACTTTGAAGTCAGCCAACAGTGAGCGTGGCAAGATCAATGCCGAGCTGTACAATACGCTTCACAACGAGACTCAGGGCTGGGGAATTGAGATTGTCCGCACCGAGCTAAAGCAGATTGATCCTCCCAAGGATGTTCAGGAGACGATGAACAAGGTTGTAAAGGCAGAGAATGAAAAGATAGCAGCCATTGACATGGCATCCGCCACTGAGACTGTTGCCGACGGTGTCAAGAGAGCCAAGATCAAGGAAGCTGAGGGAGCCAAGCAGGCAAAGATCCTTCAGGCTGAAGGTGAGGCCGAATTCATACGGCTGGTAAATGAGTCAGCAGAACGGTATTTTATTGGCAATGCTCAGATTCTCAGGAAGCTGCAGGCGCTGGAGACATCATTGCAGTCAAATACAAAGATTGTCGTTCCCACTGGCAGTGACCTGGTGAATGTCATTGGTGATATGGCAGGGATTGCACC
>JAVEZX010000001.1:70578-101745 GCA_034002785.1 Bacteroidales bacterium | reverse complement strand
ATATCATTGTCACTGTCGCCTATTGCGGTGATATTGCTGATATCTAAGCCGTAACTGGCAGAGAGCTGCCTGATCACGTTTGATTTGCAATACTCGTGGCTGCACTGGCTTTGCTTCGTTCTCAGGAAATAGGACGGTATCTTCACCTCGCCGGTAGCTACGCTCCTGGAGAACTCAAGCTCGTTGGCTACGGAAAAATCCATTCCCAGCTTGTTCTTGATATGATTTGTGACTACATCATAACTGTCGCTGATGATACCGCAGACATACCCCTTCTTCTTCAGTTCGGTGACCACCTCAAGCGCATCCTCTACCAGCGGAATCGTGTCAACAACGTCGAGAACCTCCTTGACTGTATGTCCCTTCATAAGGGTTGCGATGAGCTTGGTTCTCATGATGGCAGTGTCATTATGGGTGACAATGTTAATAAGTTCTTCCTCGAACCCCAGCAGGCGCGATGCAGTAGTTATGAAACTCCCTTTCAGCAGTGTGTTGTCCATGTCGAAGATCACCATCTTTGACAATCCTTTCCTGTTCTCACGAAGGGCATATTCCATCTGGGTCCGCAGAGCATTAACCTTCTTAAGTGTATCCCCCTCCTTTGACTGAAGAGGCTCACCGCGACTTATGATAGCCCTGGATACCTCAAGGGACATCTTCGAGAGCTGCTCCCATGACTGCATGCGGTTTTCTATGTATCCGATATTCACTTCGGCAATCCTGGCTCCGATAAGATGCATGTCAATCAGCATACCGATATCAACACCATAGTCGTTCTCCAGTTCCAGCTTCTGAAGCATCGACTTCTTTCCTGCCACCATCCCGCTGAGTGGCTGGGAAAAGCGTTCAAGGGCCGGAAACAGAAGCCTCAGCAATGGTTTTGCCACCAGTTCAGTCACCCTTCCGGCCTGACGTGTGAAGACCGATTTGACGAAGTCGGCTGAGCCGTCCGCAAGAGGCCCGCTCATCAGCTCCACAATATCTTCGGGATAAGTTGTGATGTCGGCATCAAGAAACAGCAGCAGCTCGTTTTTTGCAAAGAGGATACCCTCGCGCATTGAGGCTCCCTTGCCCAGAGTAGTACTGGTATAAACAGTTGCTCCCGCCTCGCGTGCGACAGTAACGGTATTGTCCTCAGACTTGTCATCCATGACGATGACCTCTGAAACAAGAGGTGATTTCTTCACCAGCGAGATGACAGTACCTAATGTGTCACCTTCATTTAAAGCCGGAATTATAATCGTTACCATGACTTGTTTAATTTTCAAGAGTTTCAAGTGTCACCCTTCGAAAGAACTCCACATCCATCTGATCTATCCTCATAAGGATTATTTCTTCTCCCCGGTTGTCCCTGACGGCTGGTACACCGGAAATCGTCTCCGGCAGTTCCCCTGTGATCGTGGCAACAAAAACGCATGCCGTAAGATAGGTTCCACGATCTGAGGGATGCGTGCCATCAGGATCAAAGAGCTTTATCTCCGGCCGTAAAGACCTGGCAAGAGCCCACGCCTCTCCGGCCGGTACCACTGTTGCCTTGTTGAGTGCGGCTGTCTCCCGGTACACCATGCTGATAACTTTCTGCTGCTGAGGGATTTTCTCCCTTGCCCATGTCAGGTAGAAATACGGCTCGGCCCCGGCTTCCCGTGCCAGCTTGCTGAAGAGTCCCAGGTAATAGACTGCACTGTCCCTCTCGTTCACTGTTCCCAGGCTCCACTCCTGCAACACTACGATGTCATAATCACCGTTCCTGATTTTCTCAATAGTGTTGAGGCTGCGTGCCCCTCTCCAGTGCTCGCTCAGTTTCGCCCCACCTATTGTAATCTTCTCTGTTATAAGTATTGTGCCTGTCTGCTCGGAGAGCACTGACACCACCTGCGGCAGGTTCTCAAAATAGGTGTAGCTGTTGCCCACAAAAAGCACCCTGAGTGTATCTTTCTGATCCTGTGCTGAGCCATTCGCTGTCAGCAGGCTGAGCAACCCCAGGGCAACCCAGTAAAAACCTCTTTTTATCATTCTTGTTTCCTCCTGTTATACTCATCTTTCATCTCCTCCTTGCTGACCGGTTTGCCGTGCCCGGGAAGAATGGTTTCACAGCCGGTTTCAAGTATCTTTCCCCATGTGTTGATAAGCAGTTCAACATCATCTGCAAAGGGTGGAAATGGTTTGCCCGGGGTGGTGCCAATGATGGAGTCGCCTGCAATGGCAATCACATCATCTATCACCAACGTTGCCCCTCCCGGCGAATGACCGGGTGTGTGAATTACATACCCGTTTATTCCAAACCGGTTAAGATCAAACCGGTCAGTAAATACATGATCAGCAGTACAGGGATCATACCGGAATGCCGGACCGATTTTCCTTCCTATGGTCACCAACCCCCTGGTAACAGCGTATGTACCCTCAGGAATGGGTGTATCACCCCCGGCCAAATACAGACTCTCCGCCTCCTGAACCACCACCTCGGCGCCGTACTCCGCCTGCAACCAGGCTGCATTTCCGGCATGATCAAAGTGAGTGTGTGTCAGCACCACCGCCTCCGGTATCAACCCCCTGCGCTCCAGGGCGTGAGTTATCCTGCTGCGGTCAAACGAGATCCCGGTGTCAACCAGGATTGTCCTGCCATTCCGCGTAACAGCAAAAATATTGCATCTGGCCGGAGTAAGCCTGACAACCGAGGTCCCTTTCCCAGTATCAGATATCTCTATCATCGTACTAAGATAATACTAACTGCTCCGGCAATGAAATTTTTGAATCAAACAATGGTAACTTTGAGGCAGTAAACAGTTACCAGCAATGAAAGAGATACCCATTTACCATGTTGATGCATTCACCCACGGGCCCTTCACAGGAAATCCCGCAGCAGTATGCGTTCTCACTGACCCGGTCACTGAGGAAACAATGCAGAACATTGCCATGGAAAATAACCTGTCCGAAACGGCATTCATCACCCGCGGCAATGACGAGTGGCTGATAAGATGGTTTACTCCGCTCGCGGAAGTCGACCTCTGCGGACACGCCACCCTCGCTTCAGCCTTCGTGGTATTGAATTTACTTGAGCCGCAGAGCGAAGTCGTTATCTTCCGCTCCAGGGTGATGGGTCACCTCACCGTCAGGAAGAGAGGCGACCTCCTCGAGCTCGATTTCCCGGCCGACACCCTTCGCGAAAGCGAAATCCCCGAAGTAGTAAAGAAAAGTATGGGGGGTAAGCCGAAGGAATGCCATACCGGCCGCACAGATTATCTCCTCCTCTATGAAACCGAAGAGGAGATCCGTGCCCTGAAGCCCGATTTCAGGATGCTGGCCGCCACTGAAGCCAGGGGTGTGATTGCCACAGCCCCGGGCAGGGATGCTGACTTTGTCTCTCGGTTCTTCTGCCCCGGGATAGGGATTGATGAAGACCCTGTCACCGGATCTGCACACACCACCCTGACTCCCTTCTGGGCAGCACGCCTGGGCAAATTATCCATGACCGCAAGACAACTCTCCTCCAGGGGAGGAGTCCTTGAATGCACCCTTGACGGTGACCATATCCGCATTGCAGGAAGAGCACTTCTGTATCTTAAAGGCGAGATATATATCTGATATAGGGCAAAAACAATTAAGTTTGCCGGCGAAAAAGAAGAGGATGACAAAAAAGGATGCCATACACCCTTACGGGGAAAAGCAGGATCAGTTTGACAGGCGCTACCTGCGCATGGCCGCTGTGTGGTCAGAGAACTCATACTGCCAGCGCCGCAAGGTGGGCGCACTGATAGTCAAGGACAAGATGATCATCTCTGATGGCTACAACGGCACACCGTCAGGATTTGAAAATATCTGCGAAGATGAAAACAATGTGACCAAACCTTACGTTCTACATGCTGAAGCCAATGCAATCACCAAGGTAGCAAGGTCAAACAACTCAAGTGAGAACGCAACTCTCTATATCACTGACTCCCCCTGTATGGAATGCGCAAAACTGATCATCCAGTCGGGAATAAAAAGAGTCGTTTACAGCAACCAGTACCGTAACCTTGACGGCATAGAACTTCTGAAAAGGGCAGCAATTGAGCTTGTCTATATTGACCTCGGAGAAAAGAAAAATGAAATATAACAAAGCGTACTTACCACTGATAATCGGTGTTGCAGTTGCCGCCGGCATACTGATAGGATTCTATATGCCCCACCCGCAGTCCGGACTATATACCAACTTCCCACCGTCAAACGACAAGCTGAGCAGGGTGCTCGACATTATTGAGTCTGATTACGTTGATACCGTCGACCGCAATGAGTTGATCGAGGAAGCAATACCTGTAATGCTCAGAAGACTCGATCCCCATTCGGTCTATATCCCGGCCACCGACCTGGCACAGGCAAACGAACCCCTCCAGGGCAACTTTGACGGCATAGGAGTATCATTCAATATGCTCACTGACACTGTGCTGATAATAAGCACAATCCCGGGAGGACCTTCTGAAAAGGCCGGGATAATACCCGGTGACAAGATCATCCTGGTCAACGACTCAATCATAGCAGGTAAAAATATTCCCGATGAAGATGTGGTCAAGATGCTCAAGGGACCCCGCGGCACAAAGGTGGACCTGAAAATAGAACGCAAGGGTGCAAACGAACTGCTGCCATTCACAATCACACGTGACAAGATACCCATCTACAGCGTTGATGTGTCGTACATGATGTCTGACGAAGTCGGTTACATAAAGATCTCCAACTTCGCCCTGACCACCCACGAGGAGTTCAAAAAGGGACTCCTGGAGCTGAAGGAGCAGGGAATGAAAAAGCTGATCCTCGACCTCCGTGGCAACTCCGGTGGCGTAATGGATGCAGCGACACAGATAGCCGACGAATTTCTTCCTGCCGGTAAACTGATTGTCTTCACAATGGGAAAATCAACCCCCCGGCAGGATGTGAAGGCCACCGCGCAGGGCGAATTCGAGAAGGGCGATCTGGTGGTGCTGATCGACGAGTGGAGCGCTTCCGCCAGCGAGATCCTGGCCGGTGCAGTGCAGGATAATGACCGCGGAACCATAATTGGAAGGCGCTCTTTCGGC
The DNA here is from genome assembly GCA_034002785.1 of Bacteroidales bacterium. Classification (GTDB taxonomy): domain Bacteria; phylum Bacteroidota; class Bacteroidia; order Bacteroidales; family VadinHA17; genus SR-FBR-E99. Next base: position 96,697 of record JAVEZX010000001.1, on the reverse strand, counting down.
AAAGGCCTTGTACAGGAACCTGTCATGTTCCGCGACGGATCAGGCATGAGGCTGACAATAGCCAGGTACTACACCCCCACGGGCCGCTCCATACAGAAACCCTATGACGAGGGAGTTGACAAATACTACGAAGACCTTGGCAACAGGCTGATGCACGGTGAGTTCGAGGATGCAGACTCAATAAGACACGATGATTCACTTCGATTTACAACACCGGGAGGCAAAACAGTCTATGGCGGTGGAGGCATAATGCCTGACATTTTTATACCGATTGACACCGTGGGATTGACTGATTACTTCCTCGCAATAAGGAATTCAGGCCTGCTCTACAGGTACGCAATGAAATTCACCGAGGACAACCGTGAGACGTTGAGTAAGTTCAAGGATCTTCCTTCTCTGGACAAATGGTTCTCAGGCCAGGACCTCCTGTCGAAGTTCGTCGCTTTTGCCGGCCAGAACGGTATCCCGCCCAGGAGAGACCAGATTGCAGTTTCACAGAAAATCATAGTGGTTCAGTTGAAAGCGTATATCGCACGCAATATGCTTGACAACAAAGGATTCTATCCTGTCTGGCAGGAAATAGACAAAACGCTGCTTGACGCCCTCAGCCATTTGGAGGGCAACTGACGACGCCTCACCATTTGATTCGCTCTGCGAAATCCATAAGCAGCCGGGCTGATTTTTCAGTCTCCTCAATGAATCCCAGGTGACCTGAGCGCTCAAGTATGACCACCTCTGCATTGTGCGGCAGGCCGATATCCCTCATAGCCTTCTCAGGCGAAAAATAGAGGTCATGACGACCGAGTATCCACAACAGCGGAACCCTCCCGTTCTCAAGGATATACTGTCGTGACGGCCTGTCAATCATCCCGTTGAGCATCGCAATTATACCCTCGCCGGAGTTCCGTGATGCGATCTTTTTCGACCGTTCGAGCTCCACGGCCATTGACTTCAGGTTATCCCTGGCAAACATCATGCTGACATTTCCCGGATACATTATGTTTTTACGTCCTGCACTTACAACGGCAATCTCCCTGTTCCTCCTGGCAATTGCCTCCGGGGTGTCAGCATGGGGATGGGAATGGAAAAGAACATAGCCTGACAGCAGATCAGTGAAGAGCTCGACGAATGCCAGGGTAACATATCCCCCCAGGGAGTGGCCCACCATCATTACTCTCTCCTCCCCTGCATCCCTCAATACCTCCCTCACAGCTCCGGCCAGAAACTCCATCGTATGGACCTCACCCTCTGTTTCTGAATCGCCGTGACCGGGCAGGTCAACGGTAATGATCCGGAACCTTTCTTCCATCATCACAGCCAGTGAATCCCATACCTCTCCGGTCTCGAGGTAGCCATGCAGCAGTACCACGGGCCTGCCGCTGCCACGCAGGGTGTAACTGACCTGAATATTTTCAAATTGTATACGCCTCTTCATCAAAAACGGTATTATGAAAAAAACTTCTAAATTTACGGGTAAGTAAAGACTTTTTGCAACTCTTTCATATAACCCAGACCAATTAAGTAAAAAGCCGATGGACAAGATTCTTTTTTCGGCCATCTCGAAGAAATTTGTGATGGCACTTGCCGGTTTGTTCCTGCTGCTGTTCCTGCCGGTACATCTTGGCATTAACCTGATGCTGCTCAGGAGTGATCCGGAGCCTTTCAACAGTGCGGCGCACTTCATGGCCACGTTCCCGCTGGTCAAGGTGGTTGAGATTCTGCTTATCCTGGCAATTCTCGTCCACATCACCTATGGACTCATCCTGCAGATTCAGAACTGGCGGTCCAGGCCAATAGGATATGACGTAAGGAATAAATCGGAAACCACAGCCTTTTCAAGATTCATGATATGGACAGGCGGATCAGTGCTGATCTTCCTGGTCATTCACTTCTTTAATTTTTACTTCATCAAGCTCGGGCTGGTTGAAGGTGACCCCGAAAACTTCTATGCAGTGGCGCAACAGCTCTTTGCCATACCTGCTTATGCCATACTCTACTGGGTCTGTTTCCTGATACTGGGATTCCACCTGTACCATGCGCTGCAATCCGCATTCCAGACCCTGGGCTGGTCCAACGAATTCTGGAAGCCGGTCATTAAGGTCATCTCTCTCTTTTATGCGATAGTCATTCCGCTGGGATTCGCCGTAATACCGTTTGTCATCCTGCTTTTCAAATAACCCGAAGAACACAAAACCATGATAACCCTTGAATCAAAGATACCCGAAGGTCCCCTGGAGGAAAAGTGGACGCGTTACAAGGCCAATGCGAAGCTTGTCAGTCCCGCCAACAAGAAGAAACTGGATATCATTGTTGTAGGAACGGGCATCTCCGGTGCTCCGGCAGCTTCAGCCCTGGGGGAGATGGGATATAACGTGAAGGTCTTCTGTTACCAGGACACGCCACGCAGGGCTCACTCCGTAGCAGCTCAGGGCGGTATCAATGCTGCAAAGAACTACAAGAATGACGGTGACAGTGTCTATCACCTTTTTTATGATGTCATCAAAGGAGGCGATTTCAGGGCCCGTGAGGCCAACGTCTACAGAATCGCCGAAGTAAGCAACCAGGTCATTGACCACTTCACTGCCATCGGGGTGCCTTTTGCCCGTGAATACGGCGGCACGCTCACCACACGCTCATTCGGCGGGGTGCAGGTATCACGCACCTTCTACTCCAGAGGCCAGACCGGCCAGCAGGTTTTGCTGGGAGCCTATTCATCCCTAGTCAGACAGATAAAAGAGGGGACAGTAACAATGTATCCCCGCCGCGAGATGCTTGACCTGGTTGTGATCGACGGCAAGGCACGGGGCATTGTCGTCCGTAATCTGATCACCGGTGAGATCGAGCGTCACTCAGCTCATGCTGTGGTGCTTGCAACAGGCGGTTATGGAACCATATACTACCTCTCAACCCTGGCTGTCAATTCAAATGCCTCTGCAGCATGGAATGCCTACAAGAGAGGCGCTGCCTTTGCCAATCCAAGTTTCGTACAGATCCATCCGTCAAGCGTCCCGCAGATGAATGAGTTCCAGAGCAAGCTGACACTCATGTCAGAATCACTTCGCAATGACGGACGCGTCTGGGTGCCAAAGACGAAGGGAGATACACGGCCGCCAAATGAGATTCCGGAAGAGGATCGCGATTATTACCTGGAGCGCAGGTATCCCGCCTTCGGAAATCTTGTTCCCCGTGATGTAGCCTCCCGGGCAGCCAAGGAGAGATGTGATGCGGGCTTCGGAGTAGGACCGACAGGACTTGCAGTTAACCTTGACTTTCGCGATGCGATAAAAAAGCAGGGCAAAAAGGCTATCGAGGAGAAGTACGGTAACCTCTTTGATATGTACAAGGATATTACGGGCATAGATTCATACACAGAACCTATGCGCATCTATCCGGCCGGCCATTATACTATGGGAGGACTTTGGGTCAGTTATGAACTGATGACTACAATTCCCGGTCTCTTTGCCGTGGGCGAAGCCAACTTCTCTGATCACGGCGCCAACCGTCTCGGGGCAAGCTCACTGATGCAGGGCGCGGGAGATGGCTACTTCATATTGCCTTATACCATAAGCAATTACCTTGCCTCTGAGATTAAAACACCCAGAATAAATACTGACACCCCTGAGTTCAGTGAGGCTGAAGCCAGGTCCGCGGAGAAGATAAAAAGATTGCTCTCAGTAAAGGGAAAGCAGACTGCAACTACATTCCACAAGAAGCTTGGCAAGATTATGTGGGATCACTGCGGCATGACCCGCAATGAGAAAGGACTGACTGAGGCAATAAGACTGATCAGGGAGCTGAGGGAAGAGTTCTGGAGGGATATAAAAGTGACCGGCCGGGCTGATGAGCTCAACCAGGAGCTTGAAAAGGCGGGACGGGTGGCAGATTTCCTGGAGCTGGGAGAACTGATGGTCGCTGATGCACTGAACAGGAGAGAATCATGCGGTGCCCACTTCAGGGAAGAGAGTCAGACGCCTGATCACGAAGCTCTGAGAAACGATGATGAGTTTGCCTATGTGGCCGTCTGGGAATATAATGGAGATCAACCCCCCGTGTTGCACAGGGAGGAGTTGAAATTTGAATTTGTCGAACTGAAACAGAGAAGTTACAAGTAAAACCTGCGGAAAGATATGAAGCTGAAGCTTAAAATATGGAAACAGGGGAATGCTAAAGCCAGTGGATCATTTGTGACTTATGATCTTGACGGTGTTGCTCCCGAGATGTCTTTTATAGAGATGCTCACTTATCTCAATGAGACCCTGATAGGCAGAGGAGAGGAACCTGTTACATTCGATCATGACTGTCATGAAGGAATCTGTGGCAGTTGCGGAATGTATATAAACGGTTACCCTCACGGTTCTGTGAAAGGTCTTACTACCTGCCTTCTCTCAATGAGAAATTTCAGTGATGGTGAGACTATTGTAATTGAACCCTGGCGTGCTAAACCCTTTCCGGTCATAAAAGACCTGATGGTTGACCGCAGTGCTTTTGACAAGATTCAGCAGGCAGGCGGGTTCATCTCAGTAACCACCGGGGCTGCACCGGAAGCAAACACCATTCCCGTAAACAAGAAAAACAGTGACCTGGCCTTTGATGCATCGGTATGCATTGGTTGCGGCGCCTGTGTGGCAGCATGCAAGAATGCCTCAGCAATGCTGTTTGTGTCAGCCAAGATTTCACAGTACGCCCTTCTGCCCCAGGGACGGCCGGAAGGTAAGGAGAGGGTCAGGGCAATGATTGCCGAGATGGACAGGCAGGGATTCGGGAGCTGCTCCAACACCGGTGCCTGCGAGGCACAGTGCCCCAAACAGATCAAATTGTTTAACATTGCCAGGCTGAACCGGGAATATTACAAGGCATTCTGAAAAAAACGGCGCCCTCTTCGGACGCCGCTTTCGTTATCTGCTGTCAGGATGCAAAATCCCTGCCTGCAATTTGTATGTAACCTGCCAATTATCGGCAGATATCCTCTATCTCCGCCACCGTTTTAGGTGCGGTTTTACCCAACATCCTGGATCCTGTGGGGGTGATTAAAACATCATCCTCAATCCGGATACCTCCGAAATCAAGGTAGCTCTCAACCTTGTCGAAGTTAATGAACTCCTTGTTTATCCCTTCGGCCTTCCATTTGGCCACAAGCTCTGGAATGAAGTAGATGCCCGGCTCAACGGTGAAGACGTGACCCGGTTTGTAAGGCAGCGCAAAGCGAAGTGATCTGAGCCCGAACTGGGTGCTGCGCTTTACCTCATCATTATAGCCGACGTAATTCTCTCCGAGGCTCTCCATATCATGGACGTCCAGGCCCATCATGTGACCCAGTCCGTGAGGCATGAAGAGAGCATGTGCTCCTGCCGCCACGGCCTCTTCAACATCCCCCTTCATGAACCCGAGCTCCTTCATGCCTGATGCAATGACCCTGCAGGCGTTGAGATGAAGATCGCGGTTTGATATACCAGGTCCTGCTTCCTTAATTGCCTCGGTATTTGCCTTCAGGACAATCTCGTAGATATCCTTCTGGCGCTGGCTGAATTTGCCACCCACAGGAGTGGTGCGGGTAAGGTCAGCCGAATAGTGCATGTTTGACTCTGCACCGCAATCGGTAACCATCATTCGGCCCTCTTTCAGTACATTCACGTGCACGTGGTTATGCAGCGTCTGTCCGTTTATGCTTAGAATTATCGGAAATGAGGGAGCGGCCCCTTTTGAGTAGGCTATTCCCTGAAGCACACCGTAGATCTCCTGTTCCGTCATGCCCGGCTTGCACATGCGCATAGCTTTTGTCTGCATCTCACAGGTTATGTCAGCGGCCTTGTCTATCTCGACTATCTCCACATCCTCCTTGATCGACCTGAGAGAGACTACAGCCTTTATCAACTGCTCAGATGCCCTGGTGCGCATCTGGCATGGGTTTTCCTTCAACAGTGCCCCGAGGGTCATCTTGGTCTCGGCACGGTAGGGCGGCAGGAAATGGATTTCGCGGCCGGCGTTGATGGCATCATGCACCATATCGGCAAGCTTTGCCATCGGATGCGTGAGCCTGATGCCGGCTCCGGAGGCCAGCTCTGCCACTGAAGGCTGAGGACCCATCCATACAATGTCATCCACTGTGAAATCATCCCCGAATATTATCTCATCCCCCGAATTGAAATCGATCAATCCGGCCAGACCGGGCAGGTCAACTCCGAAAAAATAAAGGAAATCACTGTCCTGCCTCCAGTGATAGGTGTTATCCGGGTAATTCATCGGTGATTCAACATTCCCGATGAACAGGGCTACACCGTTATTCATCAGAGACTTCAGCCTTTGGCGGCGCTTATTGTAAACTTCTTTCTCAAACATATCCGAAACTCTTTTTGTGTATCAGTACGCTAATGTAACAAGAGCTGCCGACTTTTTCCAGAACATCGGCAATTTTTAATTGCGAAGGGCGTTGTTTAATAGTGATTAGTACGTATATTCGCATATTGGCTTAACTCATAATCATCCTTTTATGCCCTATCGTCGCCTGCCCAATACCGATTCTGCCCGGTTAAGAGCACTTAAGAGAGCCGTTGAAATGAGTAAGGAGATCCCTCCGTTCAAGCTTGCTTTTTCAATGAAAACCCTGGTTAAGATACAGGCTCTGTTGCCGGTATTCGAGAATTCAATCAGCCATCAGCGCCAGACCCTGGTCAACCAGAATGAGAAGGCCAGGACCAACCAGGACACAGCACGGAAGGCCAGGCTCTACATCACTCATTTCCTGAAGGTCATGAACATGGCCATCAGCAGGGGTGAACTACCGGCAGAGACAAGAACATATTACGGCATTGCCTCAGATGATGCCTCCATTCCATCTCTGACAACAGAAAATGAGCTCGTAGCATGGGGAAAGCGGATTATAGACGGAGAGGAGTACCGTATAAGAAAGGGCAGCAGCCCGGTTACAAATCCTTCAATTGCCGTTGTCAAGGTACGCTATGAAAAATTCCTCGAGACCCGCAACCATTATAAGACAATAAACAAAAGAGCTACGGAGTGCGTCAGCAAGACCTCCGGGATGCGAAGCGATGCGGATGAGCTGATAACAACCCTCTGGAACGAGATCGAAGCCCGATACGAGCCATTACCGGAAGACGAAAAAAGAGCCGCAGCTGAAAAATACGGACTTGTATACGTCTACCGGAAGAACGAAATGGCCAGGAAAGACCTATCTCCTACCCTCTTCGGGGATGAAAGGGAGAATAACCGGTAATCACAAATTGAAAATCGGAAACACCATATTAAGGGAGCAGCCTCTCTTTCTGGCTCCCATGGAGGATATCACCGATCCCTCCTTCAGGTATATCTGCAAGCTGTTTGGCGCAGACTTCATGTACACGGAGTTCATCTCCTCCGACGGACTGATCAGGGACGGACGCAGCAGCATAAAAAAGCTTGACCTGTTTGATTATGAACGCCCCATCGGGATACAGCTCTACGGCCACATAATTGAATCAATGGTTGATGCCGCACTGATGGCGGAGGCTGCCGGACCTGATCTGATTGATATTAACTTCGGATGTCCCGTCAGGAAAATCGCTGCCCGCGGAGCCGGAGCAGGGATGCTTCAGAATATCCCTCTGATGATTGAGATGACCTCCGCGATAGTCAGGGCCGTGAAAATCCCGGTGACAGTCAAGACGAGGCTGGGATGGGATGAAAACAGCAAGATAATTGTGGATGTGGCGGAACAGCTGCAGGATACAGGTATCACCGGACTTACCATCCACGGCCGCACACGGTCACAGTTTTACCGTGGCGAGGCAGACTGGACTCTCATCGGTGAGGTAAGGAAAAACCCCCGGATGAAGATTCCCATCATAGGCAACGGCGATGTCAACGGGCCGGAACGGGCGAAGATGATGTTCGACAATTACGGTGTAGACGGAATCATGATCGGAAGGGCTACATTCGGCAGACCGTGGATATTCAGGGAGATCAGGCATTATCTCAACACCGGCGAGATCCTTCCGGAACCCACGGTGGATGAAAAGGCAGACCTGGCACTGCTCCACCTCGACAAATCACTCGAACATAAAGAGGGAAAAGCTGCCATCCTTGAGATGAGGCGCCACTTTTCAAATTATTTCAAGGGTTTGCCCGGTTTCAAAGAGACACGGCTGCGGCTCCTCACATCACTGGACGTGGATGAGATACGCGCTATTATCGGCGAGATCAGGGAGAAGTGGGGCAGTTGCAGGTACGACCGCTCAACCGGCATCTACGGCATCTGACAAATCAGTTGTCACCTCAGGAACCCTGATCCTCGCATAAAGCTTGCGTAAATCCTTCCAGCGGTACACAAGAGCCATTATTACCAGAAAAATTACCGACATGGCAACCAGGCCGCCAAACTCCTTCCAGGGATAGATCTCGATCTGTTCATACAACGCCGGTGTCTGAAGGGCCATGTCATCATGAGTAACCAGGATCGAAAGAAAGATGTTGTTTGCCGCATGGGCGCCAATGGCCATTTCTATGCCACCGTCAAACATTGTCAGAACGGCGAACACCACACCGAAAAAGATGTACTGCGGCATCATTGTCATGAATCCGTATTTCTGCACTTCCGGATTAAGCCCGTGCATCAGGCCGAAGAGCACCGAGGTAAATATGATTGGAACCCACCTGTTTCGTGCCCAGACGGCAAAGCCCTGCATCAGGTAACCTCTGAAGATTATCTCTTCGTAGGCAGCCTGGAACGGGATCAGTGTCAACGCCAGAACCGCCAGAATGATCAGCGAGGTTGAAGTGTTGTTGAGCCTGAAGTTGCCCGGATCGCTCTTCAGCGAATATACCATCCATAATACCGAGATGACTGTCCACACCAGGGCTGAAACGAGCATCCTGCTCCATCTTATTTTGCTTTCGCCGTTAACCACTGTCGAAAACTTGCGCGCATGGAGCGGCTTAATCATCCAGATAATTGCAATCAACCCCAGCAGAAATGGAAAGATGTTAAGCAGAAACCCGACGTTAAGGTCAATTCCCATCGCTGCAAAGTCCGGCATTCCGCCTTTTTCCGGCACCGGAGATCCGTCAAGTGATTGCGTTATAACAACCGCTGCAAGAGGCAGTGCCCCTATCAGATTGGCAGCCAGGAAGGAGACTATTATTCCGACAAAATACCTCCAGAAAGCATTCTTCCCTTTGAACGGGGCAGTCAGGAAGGGTGATTCACTCCTCTCTTCAGGGGTGATGATGGTTTCATTAGCTTCCATAATTGTCATGAGTTAGAATTCTGATCCGGGTCTTGCGGGGTAATCAATCGAGTAGTGAAGTCCGAGGCTCTCCTGCCTGCTCTGTGCCATCTTAATCACCAGGTAGCCTGTGGCGATAAGGTTTCTAAGCTCTATCAGCTGACGAGAGAGGGTTGACCTCCGGAAAAGATCCTCCGTCTCCTGGTAGATTATCTCCAGGCGGGTCTTTGCCCTTGCAAGCCTCAGGTCTGACCTGACAATACCCACGTAGTTGCTCATTATCATCTGCATCTCGCGGTAGTTCTGTGTTACAAGGATCATCTCCTCCAGGTGGGTTGTGCCGTGATAGTTCCACAGGGGTATTTTCTCCTCATAAGTGAGTTCCGCGATGCGTGCCGAGGAATCCACTGCAGCCCTGTGCGCATACACGGCTGCCTCAATGAGTGAGTTAGATGCCAGCCTGTTGGCACCATGAAGCCCCGTTGAAGAGACCTCACCTATTGCATAGAGCCGGTCTATTGAACTCCTGCCGTCCATGTCCACCTTTACACCACCGCATAAATAATGTGCCGCAGGCACCACCGGGATCATATCCCTGGTAATATCAATGCCTTCCGAAAGGCATTTTTCATAGATATGCGGAAAGTGGGATTTAAGCTCAGCCTCGTCGAGATGAGTGCAGTCGAGCCAGACAAAATCGTCTCCCCGCAGCTTCATCTCGTTGTCGATAGCCCTGGCAACAACGTCGCGCGGCGCAAGTGATCCTCTGACATGATATTTTGGCATGAATTTTTCACCGTCGCTGTTCTGCAGTTCCGCGCCGAATCCCCTGAGCGCCTCAGTGATAAGGAAAGAGGGCCGTACATTGGGGTCATACAGAGATGTGGGGTGAAACTGGATGAATTCCATGTTCTCGATCTTGCCGTTGGCCCTGTGAACCATGGCAACGCCATCACCGGTAGCTACAGGCGGATTGGTGGTTGTAAGGTATATGTTGCCGCAGCCACCCGTTGCCAGCACAGTCAGCTTCGCCAGGAATGTGGTTACCCTGCTCGTACTCAGATCGGCTACGTATGCGCCATAGCACTCTATATTCGTCCACTCCCTGGTTACATACTCGCCCAGGTTGTGCTGGGTGAGCAGGTCAATTGCAAAATGATCCTCGTAGATATCAATGTTCCTGTGCTCCCGGACCCTCTGGATCAGCACCCGTTCAATGGCGGCGCCGGTGGAGTCCTTATGGTGCAGTATCCTGTGCTCTGTATGACCTCCCTCCATCGCCATATCGAGGGTGCCATCTGACTTCTTGTCGAAATCGACCCCCATTTCGATCAGTTCCCTGATCCGCGCAGGGGCTTCGCTTACAACCATCCTTACAACCTCCTCGTTGCAGTAACCCGCTCCGGCTACCATTGTGTCCCTTACGTGCTTATCGAAGTTGTCGGGTTCATACATTACCGCGGCTATGCCACCCTGGGCATAGTTAGTGCTGCAGTCGTCCATCTTGGCCTTGGTGATCACGCAGACCTTTCCGTGTTCCGCTGCCTTGAGGGCAAAAGCGAGTCCGGCTATTCCAGAACCTATTACCAGAAAATCACACCTTACTTTCATACAGGATTTTTGAGAAACGAAAAGTAAAGATACAAATTGATTCCAGACTGTATACCGGATTGTAAAACCGCGGATTTTAATATACTTTTGCCCGGTTATCAGAACGGAGAACCTCAGAATCAGTATGGCAAACGAAGATATTTTCAAAAAACTGGTCGCGCATTGCAAGGAGTACGGTTATGTCTTTCCCTCAAGCGAAATCTATGACGGACTTGGAGCCGTATATGACTATGGCCAGTACGGAGTTGAACTGAAAAACAACATAAAGAAATACTGGTGGGACAGCATGGTCCTGCTGCATGACAACATTGTCGGGATTGATTCGGCGATATTCATGCACCCTGAGATCTGGAAGGCCTCCGGTCATGTGGATGCATTCAATGACCCGCTGATTGACAACCGCGACAGCAAGAAGCGCTACCGTGCCGATGTTCTGATAGAGGAGCATCTCGAAAAGTTCTCCGACAAGATCGAAAAGGAGGTTGAGAAGGCCAGGGCCCGGTTCGGCGAAAAGTTCGATGAGGCTCTTTATCGATCCACCAACCCGCGCATCCTGGAGGTGCGTGAGAAGTACGATGCCCTTCACGGCAGGTTTGTAGCTGCCATGGCAGGCCCGGACCTTGCCGAACTGAGGCAGATAATAGTTGACAACGCAATCGTCTGCCCCGTATCAGGTACGAGCAACTGGACCGAAGTTAGGCAGTTCAACCTGATGTTTGCCACTGAAATAGGGTCAACCTCTGACGGTGCGATGAAGATCTTCCTCCGTCCCGAAACGGCACAGGGCATTTTTGTAAACTTCCTCAACGTCCAGAAAACAGGCCGTATGAAGCTCCCCTTCGGGATAGCGCAGATCGGCAAGGCCTTCAGGAATGAGATCGTTGCACGACAGTTCATCTTCCGGATGCGCGAGTTTGAACAGATGGAGATGCAGTTCTTTGTCAAGCCTGGCACCGAACTGGAGTGGTTCAGCCAGTGGAAGGAGGCCAGGATGAAGTGGCACAAGGCACTGGGATTCGGTGATGACAACTACCGCTTCCATGATCATGACAAGCTTGCACATTATGCCAATGCCGCCGCTGACATCGAGTACCGGTTCCCGTTCGGCTTCAAGGAGGTGGAAGGGATTCACTCGCGCACCGACTTCGACCTGAAGCAGCACCAGCAGTACAGCGGCAAAAAGATGCAGTATTTCGATCCGGAGAAGAACGAATCCTACATCCCGTATGTTATCGAGACATCAATAGGTGTTGACCGCATGTTCCTGCAGGTGGTTGCAGCCTCATACTACGAGGAAGACCTTACGAAGGAGGATGGCACGCCTGACAGCAGGGTTGTTTTACGGCTGCCGGCAGTGCTTGCCCCGGTGAAGCTTGCGGTGCTGCCGCTTGTACGGAAGGACGGGCTGCCGGATATCTCGCGCAGGATCATCAATGACCTGAAATTCGATTTCAACTGCCAGTATGACGAGAAGGACTCGATAGGAAAACGCTACCGCCGCCAGGATGCCATCGGCACACCCTATTGCATAACAATTGATTACCAGACTGTGCAGGACGAAACTGTCACAATCAGGTACCGCGACTCGATGCTTCAGGAGCGCGTACCTCTGTCTCAACTGAGAGCCATAATTGCTGACAAGGTCAGCATGCAGGAACAACTGAAAAGACTGTAATATGATAGCCGGGCCGGCAAAGGTTCTGATAATCACCTACTACTGGCCCCCCAGCGGAGGGGCCGGAGTGCAGCGCTGGCTTAAGTTTGCCAAATATATGCCAGCATCAGGCTGGCTGCCTGTTATTCTTACAGTCAGGCCTGAAGATGCTGTATATCCTTTCAGGGACAATACTCTTTACGGGGAAATACCTCTCGAGGTAGAAGTATACCGCACAAAAGCGATAAACTATTTCTCGCTTTACAACAAAGATCAGTCTAAGATTCCACACTCCGGATTTGCCTCCGCTGCAGAACAGGGCATAAAAGGTTTCTTAAGCCGGTTTATACGGGGCAATCTGTTTATTCCAGACCCTCGCAGGGGATGGAACAGATACGCCTTCAGAAAGGCTTGCGAGCTTATCAGAACCGGGAAGATCAGACATGTAATCACAACCAGCCCTCCTCATTCGACACAACTCATCGGACTGAAGCTTAAGAAAAAATTTCCCGGTATCAAATGGATTGCCGATCTTAGAGATCCCTGGACAGAGATATTTTATTATGACATGTTCTATCCGACACCCATAGCCAGACAAATCGACAAGTATTACGAAAAATCAGTATTAAAAAAAGCAGATCTCATTACTACTGTCGGCTATACCCTGGCAAGACAGTTTGAAGCCATAGATGATGGAATTGAGGGAAAAATAAAGGTCATACACAATGGTTATGATGACAGTGACTTCCAAAATATTACTCCCTCGATACCGGAACGTTTTACTATATCATTTATAGGAACAGTCTCTTACGCCTACCCATTTGACGGATTTATCAATGCAGTGAAATCTATCTTGTCACAAGATTTGGATCTGGTAATCCGTTTTATCGGAACAATTTCAGAAGACCGGCAACAGATGCTTGTTGCATCGCTTGGCAGTGAACATCTTGAGTTTGTCCCGCCTGTGGATCATCAGACAGCGATTGAACAGATGGTCTCATCATCTCTTTTACTTCTTATTCTTGCGCAACACAGGGATAACAGGAGCTTTTTATCCGGGAAATTATTTGAATATATCGCTTCAGGAAGACCAGTCCTTTGCCTTGGTCCTGTTGACGGTGATGCAGCTAAATTGCTGGAAAATCATAACTTCGGGAAATGTTATGATTACTTTGATGCCATAGGAATTGAATCCTTCATTCTCACTCATATCAGGAACCCGCTCCGGACCAGAACTGTGCCGCCGGTTGAATTCACCAGAAGACATCTGGCCGAGCAGGTGATTAAACTCCTATAGACAGTAAATATCAAACATATGACGTTGAACAACTTTAAAAACGTTCTGATACTTGCACCTCATACTGATGATGGTGAGCTCAGTGCCGGAGGAACACTCAGTCTTCTCCTTGAAAATAACGCCAGTGTTTATTACGTAGCCTTTTCCACCGCAAATGAATCCGTCCCTGAAGGACTGCCGGATGATATTCTGAAAACCGAGGTGAGAAATGCGACCCGTAAACTGGGCATAAAGCAGGAAAACCTGATTCTTTTTGATTATCAGGTACGGCAACTGAATTTTCACAGGCAGGAGATCCTGGAAGACCTGATTGTCCTAAGGAACAAAGTGCCTTTTGACCTGGTATTTATGCCAAGCCTGAATGACATTCATCAGGACCATCTGACTGTTGCCCAGGAAGGGTTAAGAGCTTTCAAATCAACAACTATTCTTGGTTATGAACTGATCTGGAATAATCTGACATTTAACACTACCTGCTTTGTAAAGCTCAAAGAACATCATCTGCTTAACAAGATCAATGCATTAAAAGAATATAAGTCTCAGACCCACAGAGATTATTTCACTGCTGAATTCATAAAATCACTGGCAATTACAAGAGGTGTTCAGATAGGCGCTCAATATGCTGAAGCATTTGAGGTTATACGGTGGGTAATGTAGAATATTGCCACGCAACACACACAACCGGATGAACTGCTTAAGAGATATCAGAGTTTTCATAACCGGGGCAGGAGCACCCGGTGCTCCTGGTATCATTAAATCTTTACGGGCGGTCACCGAACGTAAAATAGTTATTTTAGGCGGCGACGCTAATCTGAACCATGCCGTCGGTGCCGGGCTTCTTGATAAATCGTTCCGAATTCCGTTTGCCGAATCCCCAGACTATGTTGATACTCTTCTCGGGATTTGTTTTGCGGAAAAAGTTGACGTAATAATTCCGCTCGTTACCAGGGAACTTATGGTGTTCGCCACTAATAAAAGAAGGTTCTCTGAGAAGGGAATTGCGGTCTCAGTTTCGGATGAGGGTCCTCTTTTAACGGCCAATAACAAGTATCTACTGATGAAATATTGTGAGGAGAATAATATACCTGCCCCGCAATTTCATCTTGTCAAAACACTTGCAGAGTTCAGGGATGCAGCAAGTCAGCTCGGGTACCCTGCTGAAAAGATCTGTTTTAAACCCCCGGTTTCAAACGGCCAGAGGGGATTCAGGATTATTGAGGACAGTCAGAACCGGCTTAAGGCACTTCTTAATGAAAAACCAAACAATGTCTTCATCAGTTTTGATGAATTTGTCTCAATGTGCAGTGTAGCAGACTTTTTCCCTGAACTGATAGTTATGGAGTACCTGCCCGGAGATGAATACAGTGTTGATGTCATTGTTGACAACGGCAGATTCATCTCAGCGATACCGCGAAGCCGTGATTTTATTAAAATGGGCATAAGTTTCGCCGGAACAGTCGTTTACGATGAAGAAATAATTCATTATTCAAGACTTATAGTTGAAGGACTGAAGCTGAACGGAAATATAGGCCTGCAGTTCAAGAGAGATAAAAACAATGTCCCGAAAATAATTGAATCAAATCCCCGGGTTCAGGGCACAATAGTATTATGTACTGCTGCCGGAGAAAATATGGTATATGAAGCAGTCAAAATTGCACTGAATGAAAAATTCAACATACCAGATATTAAATGGGGAATGAAGATGATAAGATACTGGGATGAACTGTTCCTGGATATAAATGGCAATAAAATCGAAATCTGATCTGTTCCGGTTCAGGGTATATATTTTCGACCTTGACAACACGATGTATAATGAGGCAGATTATCTCTTTCAGGGTTATGCCGCTATCTCGAGGTTCCTTGCTGATATCTCGGATGATATATCTGAAACTGAGATATTCTGTGAACTTAAAAGCAGATTCCTCTGCGAAGGCCGGACCGGACTTTTTGATAAGGTACTGTTGAAATTCAAATTTGATGCAAATCTTGTCAAAGAGTGTGTCAGGATACTGCATTCGTTTTCTGTGGAAAAGAAACTGATTTTACACAATGATGTCAAAATCCTGCTGGAAAGACTTATAAAACCGGAAAAGCAGATTTTCATTCTTACAAACGGGAACAGGACCCAACAGGAGAACAAAATAAACAGTATTGACTGGGGTAAGCTTAGAAACCATATCCGAATCATTTATGCCAGCGATATTGAACCTAAGCCTTCTCCGGCCGGAGTGAAAAAGATACTGACTCTCGCCGAAAGTTCAGAAGCTGAGGCAGTTTTCATTGGTGATTCTGATACTGACAGAATGTGCGCCATGTACAGTGGCATTGAATATTTTGATGTTGCCGGACTGTCAGGGAAAACCTCTCTCTGACATCTGTAACTAATGCCTGTTTCTGAAATTTTTAATAAAAGTATCAACTGCATTGTTCAGGTCGTCAGATAATCCCCAGAAATAGAGAGCTCCAAAAAACAGGATGGTCACAAGCAGACTCCTGGCAATGATATCGGGATAAAGTGAAAAGTGCGGTAAAATATAACCGGCGATAGCGGCAACTACACCGATAATTGTTATGTAAATATGTGAAAGTCTGTACGGCCATATTCCAAATCTTTTTCCAACTACCATAATGCCTAATGCATTGAACATTATGTTTGATGCCATTGAAGCAAGAGCCATTCCGGCAATTCCGAAAATTGGAATGAAAAACATGCTCATCCCGGTGAAGAGACCAATAAGGGCAAACATCAGCCACGTCTGATACCGGTAAAGAGCTGATGTATTAAGTATTACCCCGTTGATTCCTGTTGACACACTGGCCAGATTACCTATCCCCACAAGAATGATGACAATAGCACTCCCTCCATAATCTTCAGGTAACAGCCGGTGAATATTATCGATATTAACAATCAGCCCGACGAAAATCAGAAGACCAATTGCATACTGATTTATACTGCTCCGGTAGTATAGATCATCAATGGTCCGGATATCGTCATTCTTCCATGATTCCGCAATAAAAGGAACCGATATCTTGGCAACTGACCTGCCGGGTATCAGAATAAGTACGGCAAAATATGAGGCAATAGCATATATACCGACCTGGCCCTCACCCAGGTACTGGTTGATGAAAACCTTATCGAGAGTGGTCAGTACATTTGAACTGAGACCTGTAAGAATTCCGAACAATGATAACAATATGATCTCTTTCCTGAGGTGAGGTGTGATATGTCCGATCCTGAACCTGAGTGATATCTCTCCCCTCATGACCAGCCTGGTGGTTATTATGATAAGCAGTAAGCCCTGGCATATAACATATCCGAAAATATAACCGCTGAAGTCTGTCAGTCCAAACCAGAACATCATGATCAGGGCCAGGTTAAATACCCTGAAAAGAAACTCCCTCAGAAATGTTCCAAGAATAGCATCATATAATACCTTGTTGTAGTTATCCAGAAGGGTGAAAAGGACTGTTATCAGAATTAATACCGGAATATAAAATGAATATTCGGAGATGAGTGGTGACTGCTCCATGTTTGATTCCCTGAAACGAGGCATGTATAATTTCAGTAAAATCAGGGCAATTATGAATCCGGTCAGTGTAACTGTAAGAGATAAAATAAAGAAACCATTATGCCTGGCACTCTTATTACGGAAATATGGAAAAAGCCTGTTTATTACATTTGTGAAACCAAGTCCGGCAAACTGTGATAACAGAGTGACAAACGACATTAACACCTGTACAACTCCGATCTCGCCGGTAGAAAAAATTTTGGGAGAAAGCAATACTATATTGACAAATCCGAGGATCGCCCCAATGTAAGACCATGCTGTCCCCCGTATCGTCTGCCTCTGTACTATACCCATTTTAGAGTGCTGTTCCGGCAAATGTATAATAATATACTCATTTGATTTAAGGATCAGTTGGTGTATTTTTGTCGGATAATACCAACCCGGGAGAAAACCCGACTAACGCCCTGCATATGAAACTGAGTCAGCTCAAATCAGCCCTGCCGCATCTTGTTGCCGTACTTCTCTTCACAGTAGTCTCATTTGCATACTTCTACCCTGTAATGGAAGGAAGGAAGATCAATGCCCACGACGCCAAGGTATGGCAGGGATCTTCAAAGGAAATCAACGATTACCGCGACAAATACGGCAAGGAACCACTCTGGACCAACTCAATGTTCAGCGGAATGCCAGCCTACACTATCTCAGTACTTTACCCGGGGAACCTTTTTAAGTTTTTTGACAATATTCTGAAACTGTACAGGACTCCGGTGGCAGCGCTATTTCTCTCTATGCTGGGATTCTATATAATGTTGCTCTTTTTCAGGGTCAATCCATGGCTGGCGATGGCCGGAGCCATTGCATACGGATTCTCATCATACCTGTTTGTGAGCCTATCAGCGGGGCATAATACAAAGGCTTATGCCATGGCGTATATGGCGCCGGTGATAGGATCTGTGGTCTATTCCTTCAGGAGGAATCTCCTGGCAGGGGCATCCCTATTTGCCCTCTTCCTTTCTATGCAGATAATGGCCAACCACGTCCAGATAACCTACTACACAGGCATGATTGTACTCGTCTTTGGCATCTTCGAACTTATCCACGCCATAAAAAGCAAGAAGATTCCCTCGTTTCTCAAGACCCTTGGTGTGCTTGTGGGGGCTGCACTGTTAGCATTCAGCGTCAACTTCGCTTCGCTATACTCCACCTGGGAGTACAGCAAGGAGTCTACCCGGGGCAAGAGCGAACTGTCGAAAGCAGGGGGGGCGAATGAAAAGGGGCTTGATCCGGAATATATAACACAATGGAGCTATGGGATAGGTGAGTCGCTCACTTTCCTGATACCAAACCTCAAAGGAGGAGCCACTGCTCCGTTCGACAGCAACTCCGAAACGGTGAAGGCGCTCAGAAAGAACAACATGGGTCAGGTGCAGGGTCAGCTCTTCAGGTACTGGGGAAAGCAACCCAGCACAAGCGGACCGGTATATTTCGGAGCAGTAGTACTCTTCCTGTTCGTACTTGGCCTGCTGATTATAAAGGGGAGGGAGAAATGGTGGATCCTAACTGCTACAGTGCTTTCACTGCTGCTTTCGTGGGGTAAGAACCTGATGCCGCTGACATCTCTCTTCATTGATTTCTTCCCGGGATACGACAAGTTCAGGGCTGTATCG
The DNA here is from genome assembly GCA_034002785.1 of Bacteroidales bacterium. GTDB lineage: Bacteria > Bacteroidota > Bacteroidia > Bacteroidales > VadinHA17 > SR-FBR-E99. The sequence continues at coordinate 77,741 of JAVEZX010000001.1, read as the reverse complement.
ATGATCCTTGTCATGGCCGGGGTACTTGTGCCACTGCTGGGGGTGCTGGCACTGAAGGAGATCTCTGAAGGAACCGTAAACAGGGAGAAAGCTGCCAGATCAGTGATCCTCGCCGCACTGATCACCGGCGGACTGGCTTTCATTTTTCTTCTCATACCGGGACTGGCGGGATCATTCCTGAGACCTGATGAAAGTTCCCTGCCCGAGTCGGCAGCATGGATCAAGGAGGCGATGGCAGCCGACCGGAAGGCGATGCTTCGAGCCGATGCACTAAGGTCAGTCATCTTCATTGCCGGCGGAGCCGCACTGATATGGTTCTACCTGAAGAACAGAATCAAGCCTGCATATGCGCTGCTGGGACTCACCGCGCTCTTCCTGGTTGACCAGGTGCCGGTGGATACCAGGTATCTTGGCAGCTCAAATTTTGAGACAAAAAGAGCCGCTTCCAACTCGTTCGCACCCTCTGTGGCAGACAAGGAGATTCTTGCCGACGAGGGAGAATTCAGGGTGCTTAACCTCACAGTGTCAGTCTTCAACGATGCATCCACCTCGTACCACCATCAGTCAATCGGCGGCTACAGCGGAGCGAAGATGAAGAGGTACCAGGAGTTGATTGAAACAAGCCTGACGGATGACATAAACTCCCTGATAACGAGTCTCAGGAGCGCTTCAAGCATGGAGGAGGCTGAAGGAGTGCTTGGCAGTCTTGGTACGCTCAACATGTTGAATACAAGGTATATAATTCTTGACCCCGGCTCATCACCGCTGCTAAACAGGTATGCAGCAGGAAATGCATGGCTGGTTAACCGGGTCACCCTCGTTGAAAATGCTGACGCGGAACTGGAAGCAGTCAAATCCATTAATCCCCTGCAGGTGGCTGTGGTTGACAGGCTGTTTGCCGAACAGGTACCGGTGAGTGAGATGCAGGCAACTCCCGGTGACACTATCTATCTTTCCACGTATGAGCCCAACCTGCTTACATATAAGGCTGAACTCTCATCCGAAAGAGTGGCCCTCTTCTCTGAAATCTACTATAAGTACGGCTGGAAAGCATCAATTGACGGCAATCCGGCTGAACATTTTAAGGCAAATTATGTCCTGAGAGGCATGACACTCCCGGCCGGAAGCCATACAGTAACCTTCAGCTTCGAGCCGCAATCGTATAAGACCGGCAACAAGGTGTCACTGGCAGGGTCCTTCCTGCTGCTGGCACTTCTGGTTGTGTCGGCTTTGCCCTACCTGAAACCGCGCCGTGGCAATGTCTGAGATCACAGTCTGCCCGGTCTGCCAGGCCACAAGTACCGCTGACCTCTACAGGGCAAAGGATCACCTTGTAAGCGGACGTGAGTTCCTCATAAGGCAATGTGCCGCCTGCGGCATGGCGTGGACGGTTGAACCTCCTGCGGAAGAGGAGGCGGGAAAATACTATGTGTCAGATGAATACATCTCCCACACCGACATCAGGCAAAGTCTGGCCGACCGGCTCTATCACCTCGCCCGGAGATTCATGCTGAAACGTAAGGGTAATCTGATGGATTCTGCCGTGCGGAAGAGTACCGGAGTTATGTTGGACATCGGCAGCGGGACCGGGTATTTTGCAGCCTTCATGCAGAAGCGGGGCTGGCAGGTGACAGGCATAGAACTCAGCGAGCAGGCCAGAAGTTACTCTGTTAAGAGGTTCGGGATAAAGGCTATTGGGCCGCAGCAGGTCCGGGACCTGCCTTCGGCGCATGCTGACTGCATCACTTTCTGGCACGTTCTCGAGCACCTGTATGATCCTGCCGGATGGCTGGGTGAAGTAAGGCGCATCCTGAAGGATGACGGCAGATGTATAATCGCGCTGCCTAACTTCGCGTCCCCTGATGCAAAATGGTTCGGGAAAAGGTGGGCAGCATTGGATGTGCCAAGACATCTGTGGCATTTCACGCCGGACGCCTTCAGACAGTTCGCAGCAAAACAGGGATTTGTCTGTGAGAGGACTTCGGCCCTGCCGCTGGATCTGTTCTATATCTCATCGCTGAGCTACAGGAATGCCGGCATAAGGCTGCCGCTGGCAAGGGGCGTGCTGACCGGCGTCGTCATCGCTCTGCGAAGCCTGTTTCGCAGGGAGAGTGCCAGTTCACTTGTGTATGTCCTGTCAAAAAAGGATTCCTAGTATCTGTCGAGCCAGCGGTATTTCCTCGGGGTATCCCCGAAGCGGGTCGCAACTATGAATTCATGTGAACCAAAGGTCGATCTCTGGATCGAATTCAGTGTAAAATCAACCGAGTACCCGAAGAAGAGCCGGTCTCTCCTTACACCCACATTGGCTATTATTGCACTTCCTGTACGGAAGGTGGCGCCTATCCAGAGCTTGTTGTCATAAGAGTAACTGATACCTATGTCAGCCTGTGGCCTGAGCTGTTCAGACATCCTCAGCAGCACCGACGGTTGTATCAGGGTTTTATTGTCGGGCTCAATGTCATAGTTCCCGAAGAGGTAATAAGTCCTCTGGATCTTCAGGTCCCTGTAAGCCTGGCTTCCTGCCCTGATAAAGCCCTCCATCAGTTCCTGGGCGGAAAACCCTACGGCAAATTTCCGGTTGAGAAGATAGGCCCCGAAGTTAAAGTCCGGGACAAAGATTCCTTTCCGGAAGTCAGTATTCAGCCAGGGCTCATCAGGGTCTTCAAATTGTATCTGCCGCTGGTCAATCTTGTAGTGATATCCTGTGAATGCCAGACCCAGTGAGAGCTGTGTCCCGCCCTGAAGCCAGATGTGATATGCATAGGAGGTGGAAAAGCCGGTCTTTCGTACCAGCCCGTTGATATCTGAGAAGACCGTTCCGCCGAAGCCTACGCGTCCTTCTGTATGAGACTTGAATGTTTTCTGGTTGAAAAGATTCTCCCGGATATTGTATTTCTGCTTCAGAAGCCTTCCGTTAAAACTTATAGAGTATGTCTGCGGGGCGCCCTGATAGCCTGTCCACTGCTGCCTTGTGGTGAGATTGAGGCTGGTGTAACCGTCGGCACCGGCAACGGCTGGGTTGATCAGGTATTTGTTGAACAGATACTGGCTGTAAATGGGCAACTGCTGGGCGGTGAGCCCTGCCGATATTAAAAATGCCGCCGTGAGTAACAATCCTCTTTTCACCTTACATGCTTCTTTGTTCCTGTACATAACCTATCTTATAACGGTCACGTGACCGACAATCGGTTTTTCTCCGTTATGCAGATCGATGGCATAATGGTATGAATCCATCGGCAATGGTTTCCCGTTGGAGGCACGACCGTCCCACGGTTCAGGATACCCCTTGTCTGATTTCCATACAATCTCGCCCCACCTGTTCATTATAATCACTTCGGCTTCACCATAGAATGCTATTCTTGTTATGTTCCAGAACTCGTTGATTCCGTCGCCGTCAGGGGAGAAGGCGTTGGGAATTCCCACGCAGATATCGTTCAGGGCCCTGAGTGTCAGCGAGTCTGACAGCTGGCATCCGTTGAAGTCCTGTGCTTCCACGATATAGTGGCCACTGACAAGTCCGGTTGCTTCCTGTGTTGTCTGGCCGTTGCTCCAGGTGAAGTTGTATGCACCCTCTCCACCCGTTACGCCGGCGAAGATGCTTCCGTCAGCACTTTCAGGACAGTATGGCGAGATCATGCTGAAGTTGATCCGGAGAGAGTCAGGTTGTGTGAGAGTGAACGAAGTGTCAGCAACACAACCGTTGGCATCTGTAAGTATCACCTCATGCAGTCCTGCAGGCAGGTTAGTCCGGGAAGCTCCGGTCTGACCGTCAGACCACAGATAGCTGGTTGATCCGGCGGCGTTAAATGCCGTGATTGCAGCACTTCCTGTTGCAGCCCCGGCGCAATTGATGCTGTAATTGCCTCCGTTGCTTAACCCGATGCTCATTGTCATGCTCAGCTGTCCCGGAGAAGCAAGGGTGATATCCTGAGTTATTGAGCACATGTTCCTGTCAGTGACAGTCACCGTATAGGTTCCTTCCCTGAGGCCGTAGATCGAATCCGTTGCTGTTGCACTGAATGCTGACGGTCCGCTCCATGCATATTCATAAGGTGCAATGCCTGTCTGAGGTATTACTCTGATCCATCCGTCGGTTCTGCCGAGACAGCTAATGCTGAATCCGTTATAGTCAGAGAGACGGTTCTCAAGAGTGATGGGAGCAGGAAGGGTCAGTAATGTATCTGCTGTGATTACGCAACCGTAACTATCCGTTACCGATACTGAATACTGGCCTTCTGTCAGTGAGCTGATATCTTCAAGACCTGATGTAAAACCTGAAGGACCGGTCCAGGAGTATGTGTATGGCGACTTCCCTCCGGTTACAGTCAGATCTATGGCTCCGTCATTGTATGCAGGTGCCGTAAGGCATGTAATTTCAGATACGTTTAATGTAAGGCTCAGCGAATCAGGCTGGGTCAGAGTGACGGGTCTGCTGTTGGTGCATCCGTTGATGTCAGTGACCTGCAACAGGTAGTGGCCGGCCTTGACTGTGAGGTCATCAGAATTGCTTGTCCAGGCCGGATCCTCTGTCATGGTCCATGAATAAGTGTAGGTTCCCGGGCCGGTTCCACCGTTCACGGTGATGTCGATTGTCCCGTCACCGCCATGGCATCCGATGTTGAAGGCGCCGTCAGGAGTGTGTGAGGTTGATAAAGTGATGCTGATTGAGTCAGGTTCATCAAGCGTATAAGAGTATTCACGGTGACACATGCTGGCATCTGTGACTGTCAGGTTGTATGTTCCCGCACCTAAGCCGGTGAGAGAGGCCATGTTTGCGGTGAATCCGTCCGGTCCGGTCCAGGAGTAACTGTAATCGCCTGTTCCTCCGTCGAACTGAAGGCTTATAAAACCGTTGGATCCACCGTAGCATGATACCTGGGTAATGCCATCTGCACTCAGTGAGATATCCTCATCCAGCAGATCGATGCCGTCAGGCTCTGTCATCACAACCGGGAACTGGAACGCACAACCCAGCCTGTCCCTGACTGTAAGCGTATATGTTCCTGCCGGAATATTTACAAGCAGGCTGTCAGTATTACTGCCGGTGATGACTCCGCCGTCGGTGGCTGTCCACTCGTAGGTGTAGGGAGCCCTTGTAGTAACGAAGACTGTATCAGTGCCTGCCAGGTACCAGCTGGAGATGCTGCTGACCGTTACAGAACCATCATTATAACTTTCACATGAGATGTTATTCCCGGCAAAATCGGACTTTTCAAATTTCACAGTGGTCACGGGAGCGTCATAGAGTGTCAGTAACAGCTCCTCCTTGCACCCGTTGCCATCTTCAACTGAGAGAAGATAGTCTCCGGGTATCAGGTTGTCAAGGTAAAGGAAATGACCCAGCAACATTGGTCCCTGGTATACTGTGTCAGAATAGTTCCAGATCAGATTATAATTATAAGGCGGAGCCTGTCCTTCGGTGAGGGCGATAGCCATTCTTGCATCACCTGCACCGGGACATGAGATATACTGGTCGAAGTAGAACGACACCTCAGTATTGGGTTCAATCAGGTTAAGCCAGGCAGAACTTGCACAACCTAGGCTGTCGGTTACTGTCGCTGTATAATAACCCTGGCTTCTCTCATCTGCGATGAACATATTGTAGCCTGCATCCTCCCAATAGTCGGGACCTGTCCATGCCACCCACATTGAATCAATTCCGCGTGCATGAATTATCTCAAGGGCTCCGTCCTGACCGCCGTCACATGTAATTGAATCCAGGATTTCGAGCGACTGCAGGGGGTGGGCGTGCACCTTCACCTCTGATATTACGGCAGGACCGTAAGGACAGCCAGGACCGGTAACTTTTGGAGTGATATGGAAGTATACTGACTGCATTGTATCACTCTCATTAGTGTACGGGAACTGAATGTGATCCCCAAGCGGAACGCTGTTGACAGGGGTTCTGTTACCGTCTACAACAGTTGTCGGGGCAGTGGCTGAAATTGTATAGTTAAACTCCCGTATACCCGAACTCATTACGGTTGGTGAGAGCAGCTGAATGTCAGTAGTGCCTCCGTAGCAGATATGTGTTGTGTTGTTGAGCGGTGTGGCTCTTGGAGTCGGGTTAACCCATACTCTTACAGTGTCATTTATTCCTAAACACTTCTGATTTCCGTTAACATCAAGAGTTGCAGGAGTGACGATATAAGTAACGATGCGTGCCGTGTCACCACTGTTGGAGAGAGCCTCGGTGATCAGATCGGACAGTGTAAGGCCGGTTCTGTCAGTGTAGCCGGTTATCTCCGAATAGTCATTCAGGGCGTTAACATTGAATTCAATGCCGTTGAATGAGGAGGTTGGGCTGGCTATCTGGATATTAACACTTTCACCGTTGCAGAGTTCGTTATCTGCAAGTGTCAGAGCGACTCTGGCCGTAGGTTCAACATGTACAACCAGTGTCACTTCTACGCCGTCATTGCAGGTCGGGTCACCCGGTTTACCCTGTATATAAGGTCTGAAGCGGTATGTAACCGTCTGGTAGCTATCCGTAGTGTTGGTGAGCAGGTCGGATATATTTGTGATCTGTCGCTGTCCGTCTGTAAGGGTGCCGCTGATACCGGCAGGGTATGTTACATCAAGGTCGTACATTACCTCTCCCCTGGAAATTACAAGTGAGTCAATTGCAAAATCTACTGTTGATCCGTTGCAGAAGAGTGTATCCGGAATGGTTACTGAAATACGGGGCACCGGCTGTACCCAGATAGTCTGGTACTGTATTGTGGTGTTACCGCAGTCATCTGTAAGGGTCCATTGCCTCCTGATGAAGCCGACAGCGTCAACAGTGCCCATATCAGCATCTGAGTCTGTATAGAGTGCATCAAGCGAGGTGTCGCAGTTATCAGCTTCGTCGGTAACATCTCCGGTGTTTGTGACGTCCCTGTCATAGGCTCCGGTAATGTCACGGCAGATTGTGACATCTGCTGGTACAGTGAATGTCGGGGAGATAGTGTCTCTTACCGTGATAATCTGTATGTGTGTCGTCAGGTTACCGCAGTCGTCTGTCAGGGTCCATGTCCTGGTGATGATCTCCTCTCCTTCGCATGATCCGGCTGCCACTGCATCTGTGAAGATGGCATCCAGGGAGGTGTCACAGTTGTCTGCTTCGTCTGTTACATCTCCGGTTATTGTGACATTAGCATCATAAGTGCATGTCGCAT
>JAVEZX010000001.1:68568-70478 GCA_034002785.1 Bacteroidales bacterium | reverse complement strand
CTCTTACCGTGATGATCTGTATGTGTGTTGTCAGGTTGCCGCAGTCGTCTGTCAGGGTCCATGTCCTGGTGATGATCTCCTCTCCTTCGCAAGATCCGGCTGCCACTGCATCTGTGAAGATGGCATCCAGTGAGGTGTCGCAGTTGTCTGTTTCGTCTGTTACATCTCCGGTGATTGTGACATCTGCATCATAGGTGCAGGTGGCATCCTTGTAGATGGTAATATCGGCAGGTACCGTGAACGTCGGGGAGATTGTATCCCTTACTGTGATGATCTGGATGTGTGTCGTCAGGTTACCGCAGTCGTCGGTAAGGGTCCATGTCCTGGTGATGATCTCCTCTCCTTCGCATGATCCGACTGCCACTGCATCTGTGAAGATGGCATCCAGTGAGGTGTCACAGTTGTCTGCTTCATCTGTTACATCTCCTGTCTCACCTACCGTGGCATCATAGCTACAGGTGGCATCCTTGTAGATTTCAAGGTCGGCAGGGACTGTGAACGTCGGGGAGATTGTATCCCTTACTGTGATGATCTGGATGTGTGTCGTCAGGTTACCGCAGTCATCCGTCAGGGTCCATGTCCTGGTGATGATCTCCTCGCCTTCGCAGGCTCCTGCTGCCACAGCATCGGTGAAGATGGCATCCAGTGAGGTGTCACAGTTGTCAGCTTCGTCTGTTACATCTCCGGTGATTGTGACATCTGCATCATAGGTGCAGGTGGCATCCTTGTAGATGGTGATATCGGCAGGTACCGTGAACGTCGGGGAGATTGTATCCCTTACTGTGACAATCTGTATGTGTGTTGTCAGGTTACCATAATCATCTGCAAGTGTCCATGTCCTCGTAATGATCTCTTCTCCCTCGCATGATCCGGCTGCTACTGCATCTGTAAAGATGGCGTCCAGTGATGTGTCGCAGTTATCAGATTCATCAGTAACATCACCTGTAACACTAACGTCAGAGTTATAGCCACATGTGGCATCCTTGAAAATTGTGACGTCGGCCGGTACAGTAAATGTGGGAAACTCAGTATCGATTACAGTAACCGTCTGCTCGCATGTTGTAGTATTTCCATGAACATCAGTTACTGTCCATGTAACAATTGTTAGACCAGCCGGGAACTGGGCAGGAGCGTTATTGATAACTGTCGCTACTCCGCAGTTATCTGCCGTTGTCGGTGTGCCAAGGGCTACACCGGTGGCATAACACTGTCCTGCATCTGCAGGTACATTGGTTACATCGGCAGGACATGTGATAGTCGGGTCCTGGGTGTCAACAACAGTGACCGTCTGATTGCATGTTGCGGTTCTACCATGATTATCTGTGACAGTCCAGGTGACCGTGGTGGTGCCGACAGGGAACTGGGCCGGGGCATTGTTCGTCACTGATGCCACTCCGCAGTTATCTGCCGTTGTCGGTGTGCCAAGGGCTACACCGGTGGCATAGCACTGTCCTGCATCTGCAGGTACATTGGTTACGTTGGCAGGGCATGTGATAGTCGGATCCTGGGTGTCAACAACAGTTACAGTCTGATTGCATGTTGCTGTTCTGCCATTATTATCAGTAACAGTCCATGTGACTGTGGTGGTGCCGACAGGGAACTGGGCAGGAGCGTTATTGGTAACTGTCGCTACTCCGCAGTTATCTGCGGTGGTCGGTGTGCCAAGGGCTACACCGGTGGCATAACACTGTCCTGCATCTGCAGGTACATTGGTTACATCGGCAGGACATGTGATAGTCGGGTTCTGGGTATCAACAACAGTGACCGTCTGATTGCATGTTGTTGTTCTGCCATTATTATCAGTAACAGTCCATGTGACTGTGGTGGTGCCGACAGGGAACTGGGCAGGAGCGTTATTGGTAACTGTCGCTACTCCGCAGTTATCTGCGGTGGTCGGTGTGCCAAGGGCT
>JAVEZX010000001.1:0-68468 GCA_034002785.1 Bacteroidales bacterium | reverse complement strand
CGCAGTTATCTGCCGTTGTCGGTGTGCCAAGGGCAACGCCTGTGGCATAGCACTGGTTAAGGTCTGCGGGTATATTTAATACTTCTGCCGGACAGGTAATAGTCGGATCCTGGGTATCAACAACAGTAACCGTCTGATCACATGTGGCGATATTGCCATGATTATCAGTAACTGTCCAGGTAACCGTGGTGGTGCCGACAGGGAACTGGGTTCCTGAAAGTGTGCTGGTTCCGCTGAAATCATTTATTATCCATTGTACGCCACAGTTATCCGATGAAGATACTGGATCAAGTGATGAATCAGTTACTGTATAGGAACAATGTCCATCCCCTGCAGCATAGCTTACCGCAGGTACTGCACAATTAATAGCAGGTTCTGTATTATCTGCTACAGATACATTGAACATGCAAGTAGAAACATTTATTCCATCTGAAAAGCTGTAAGTGACAACGGTTGTTCCCACAGGGAAGGAGGATCCCGGGGCATGGCTGCGGGATGAAAAAGAAACAGGTCCCGCGCAGTAGTCAATTGCCGTTGGCTCAGTCCAGGAGACAATCTGTGAGCAATCCGGATTCAGAGGCCCGGTGTAAGCTGCAATGTCTGAGGGACATCCTGAAATTACAGGCCCAATAATATCTTCAATGAAAGTGACAGTTACAGATGAGGAATAAGCTGTACCACACATTCCTACACTTACAACAGCCCTATAGTCCCATATTCCCGGTAATGTAACAGTCTCGTTAAATGGATTAGAATTACTACCCGGGATTGTTGTCCATTCCGTATCCAATGCCAGTTTCTTCTGCCACCCTGTTACCCTTCCAGTGTGACCAGTTAATGTGAATATCGCTGTATTACCCACACATTCTGGATTTCGGCTAACCGTAGCGGTCCCGCCGACAGGTGTATTGGGATAGATTGTCAATACAACCTGCGCTGCTACGCTCTCACATCCATTTACTGTCTGTGTGACATAATACTGGTACGTACCGACTGCGGTAAGTCCGGTGGCAAAAGGTGTTCCCCATCCGGCCAGGGAAGTCAATCCTGCATCTGTATACCATTTAAGGTTACTTCCGATAGCTTCTAAGTCAGTTACATTTCTGGCACAGCAATAAGCGTCACCGGTCAATGGTGCTGGAGGAACCGGTGTTACTTTAATTGTTTTTGAGATGGATACATTACAGCCGTCTACAGTATGAGTGTAGGTAATAGTGTGGGTTCCGACTCCTGCAGCAGCAGGATTAAAGGAGTTCCCGGAGACACCCGGACCCAAGAATGTTCCTCCTGCCGGATATCCTGTGAGAGCCAGAGGACCATTACACACACCTGCTGAAACGAGCGAGTTCATTGCTTGCTCGGGACCGGCGGATACAAAGGTCCCTGGAGAAGACTGGTTATTGTATTCAGTTGCAATCCAACCTTCTGTTTTGGTTGTCAGGGAATATCTTGATTCATCGATTCTTCCCTCGAAGTACTCTCCACCACTGTAACTTCCAAGATACACAAATTGGGGCACCGCGCCCTGTGTTGCGGCAGTAGTTGAAGTGCTGGCTTCGACCCCATCTATATACAAACGGTGAGTTGTTCCGTCAAAAGTATATGAATAATAGTGCCACTCATTTGCAGTAGGCAGAAAGTTGCTCCACAGTAGTGGCGTTCCTCCCCAGTTCCACACTACAACCCTGTACGATCCACTAACTTCCCTGAAACCCATTTGTATGGCTGAAGTAGATCCTGCCCTCTGGAGAACCATTATATTATTAGTACCATCAGGTGAAGATGTATGTCTGCCCCAGGCACTTATTGTCTGATTATAGGCATTTCCGCCAAATCCGGTGGTAGTAATGGCTCTCAGATTGTCATTGTAGCCATCAAAATTCCTTGCTTCCTCAATCAGACCTGGTGTGTCTGTGGTACCATTATTTGTAAGGTCATTATTGAAAGAGGTGGCATCGTTAACTGCATTATTGCTGAGATGCCATACTCCCTTGTAACTGCTGATCCATGTGGCCTCAGAGGAAGGATCCGTTGTAATAACGGGATTACCATATAACATTCTGATTGAGGAGGGACCTGCTGAGGACAAAACAGGAACGCGTACCCAGGCAACAAGCCTTCCTGTCACAGGATCATAAGACTCAATCTCATGGTCCAGTTTGGCGTTCTCGGTATCAGTAAAAAGAATGTCGTATCCATTGTTGCTGGTTACATGTCCACCGTTTCCAATGGTTCTGAGCCAACTCTGCGTAATATCTACCAATACCGGAAAATCAGTCAGGTCCTGTGTCCCGGAAGCCTGACTAACAGAGATATCAGAGAAATAATTGAATCCAAAGGTAACCTGGGGCACATGTAAAATAGCCCGACGTGTCATAATACTCTCTCCCCTTCCGTCAGTAACCACACAGTAATATTCACCCGCATCATCGATACTAGTATTGGTGATACTCAAGGTTGAGGAAGTGACTCCGGCGAAATGACCGTCATTAGTCAGAATCTCTCCCGAATCTTTATACCATTGATAACTTAACGGAAGAAATCCTACTGCGGTAACCTGGAACAGTGAAGGGTCAGAAGAGCCCGGGCATACTGTTTTATCGGCTGGTTGTGCAATTATAAAAGGCCCGGTTTTTCCAATACAAAATTGAGATCCACCGATTGCGGAGGAGAACGACTGAGTCATTCCTGACCGACTTACCACCGATCCGGCAACCCCTGAATGCGTTCCGTCAAGAGTCCAGTCATCTGTACCGTTTCTGCGAATTCCTCTTGTCCCTGCGGTTACAGGGTATGGTCCAAATCCGGTTGCATCGAGATCAAGGGTATAATTCGAGGAAGCAAAGGAGTTTTTGGACAAAGCAACCCAATATCCGGTTGTATATTGATTAGTTATTGTATAAGAGCCGTCGTCCGTCAGTGGGAGTCCGGCATTTCCCGGATCACCTTCGCTGAAATCCACCAAGAGGCTTCCAGGTGTCATGTCAGAAAAACTGACAATAAACGACTGCGTTCTGACTTCAGAACCTACCGGGAAGAGGTAGCTCTGCATTGCCTGGGCGATGTATCGTTCGAAGGCGCCTACTACCGTTCCTGAGATATAGGCCAGCGATGCAGCACTGCTATTGGAGAGAACAAAGCTGTTGCCGGCAACAGAGATATTACCCTGGAGCATGGTTAAGATGCCTGTCACGTCCAGGTCGTCCGTAAGTGTTACCCCGGAAGGATTGTTGACGGTAAAATTGCGAACAGTCGCCGGAAGTCCGTCTCCTGTTTCCTGTGCAACACTACCGTTATAGGTGTAATCAGCTGCTGTACTGAAAGTCCTTGCTCCGATCACCCTTATGTTGCCTCCCGTCATCCCGGTTTCAGACAATGTTATTCCATAAGGATCGCCAAGCATCAATCCACCGCCATCGTTTAGTGTGAATGTCCCGGCTGCAACAAATGGTCCGGAAACATCAATAATGCTTGTACCCATATCAAGGATCGCACCGCTGTAGACAGTATAATTCAGTCTTGTATTTGAAAAGTTTCCCCCTGTTCTGTTGAAGCGCTGAACTCCTGGTCCTATGAAATTCACATTCCCAATCCCTGAGCCACTTGTCAGAAAACTTCCTCCCGAAAAGTTAAAATCACCCGACAGATTAAGATTACAAGTAAAACCGCCAATAGCAAGATTCAGCCTTCCTCCAGTCTGAGAGTATCCTCCAAGGTTAACGACATAACTTCCGGAAGTTGCTATTCGAAGGTATCTGCTGCCGGTGTTCGCCATTGTAAAGACCCCGGCCACATCCAGATTGGTATTTATATCAATATCAGAAGTCTGACCGGGACAATTCCATGTCAGGTTTCCGAAAATCTGGTTTAGTCCAGACGGGAGAGTTCCGGATACGGCTACTATCGCACATGTTGAATTGAGTAACCAATTAGCCTCAGGTATAGTCCCACCGTTGAGCCTGTGATTATAAAATGAGTCATTATTGAACCGGATTGCTGAACCAGGATTTGATGTTATGTTAATGCTGCCATAATTGTCTACCGTACCGTAAACATCCAGATCGAACGGCTCAGATCCGTTACCGATGTAGAGAGTCCTTGAATTATTGATCCGCAGAGTACCTCCGGCCTCAACTATAAGTTGATCGAGTGTTTCCGATGTAGTCAGTGTTGCGATATGACCACTGCGTACAGTAATCAATCCGCTTCCTGCCCCGGGGTCAGATGAAGCCGCTACCCAGGAGGTGCCATCGTAAACCTGCCAGTTTGTCGGTGTGTTAAACTGAACATTCCCATTTGTTCTGTAATCACCTGCCGACTGACTCAACAGAGGATAAACTGTGGCCACAAGCAAAAGAAATTGGATAACAAACCGCCGGATGATAAATACTGTTCTTGATCCATCATCTTCCAAAGCTGAAATTGAATGATCAAAACGACTTGAAAGCACGTTTTTAAAGAAAAAATTATGTTCAGACATACTCATACTATGGTAACAAAACCTTCCGAGAGGCAAGCTTCTGCACGATACTTATACTCAGGAAACGGAGAAATGGTTGCTTCATTGCAGAACTTTTCATCACTGAAACCCTGAATTTCAGATAAAATAAAAGTGCCGGCACTGTTTGCCGGCACAATCTATGTAAACTTTAACTTGAGCTACAGAGTCGCTATCACCTGTATGCTAGAGTATTAGCATGGCATCTCCATAGGTTCCGAACCTGTATTTCTCCTTGACGGCTGTGCGGTATGCTTCAAACAAAAGATTGTAGCCGGTAAAGGCAGAAACCATCATCAGAAGTGTAGAATATGGCAGGTGGAAGTTGCTCACCAACATATCAGGAACCTTGAAATCATAAGGCGGGAAGATGAACTTGTTGGTCCATCCGTTGAAAGGCTTTACCAATCCTGACGTCGAAACCGAGCTCTCAAGCGTCCTGATAACAGTTGTTCCAACTGCACAAACCCGGCTTTTTCTCTCCTTCGCCCTGTTGATCAGCACAGCTGCCTCCTCGGAGATAAGAATTCTCTCGGAATCAACTTTATGCTTTGTCAGATCCTCAACATCCACATTCCGGAAATTTCCCAGTCCCACATGCAGCGTTATTTCTGCAAACTCAACACCCACAATCTCGAGCCTTTTGAGCAGCTCCCTGCTGAAATGTAATCCGGCCGTCGGAGCTGCCACAGCACCTTCATGTTTCGCAAAGATTGTCTGATAACGCTCGTTGTCCTCGGGCTCAACAGGCCTGTTTATAAACTTGGGCAGAGGAGTCTCGCCGAGCGAATAGAGAGTCTGCTTGAACTCCTCATATGTTCCGTCAAACAGGAAGCGAAGGGTCCTGCCCCTCGACGTGGTATTATCGATCACCTCAGCTACGAGCAGGTCATCCTCCCCGAAGTAGAGCTTGTTGCCAATCCTGATTTTCCTCGCGGGATCAACCAGAACATCCCAGAGCCTCTGATCCCGGTTCAACTCCCGCAGCAGGAAGACCTCGATCTCAGCCCCGGTCTTCTCCTTGTTCCCGTACAACCTCGCAGGAAATACTTTCGTGTTGTTGAAAACAACCACATCCTGTTCCCTGAAATACTCAACTATGTCCTTGAAAACCCTGTGCTCAACCTCACCGGTATCCCTGTGCACTACCATCAGCCTCGATTCATCCCTGTTTTTAGAGGGATAAAGTGCGATCAGTTCCTGGGGCAGCGTGTACTTAAATTGAGATAGTTTCATGATCAAAATCCGTTAGTGCAAGAATATTTATACGAATGAATTATCACTTTGTTTCAAATTTTCCAAAATAAATTTCAACTCTTCTACAGTCAGCGCCTTTTCAAGGGTGTAATCACCTATACCATTCCGTACCAGGGCTATTAGATGACCGCCGCTGCCAAGAGCCAGGCCAAGATCTCGTGCAAATGCCCTGACATATGTCCCCTTGCTGCAAACTATCCTTACCGTGGCATCAGCTCCGGTGAAACTGAGAAGCTCCAGCTCATGAAACACAACCTTTACCTTGTCAAGTTTTCTGTCAATCTTCTTCCTCGCAAGCTCGTATGCCCTCTTTCCGTCAACAAACTTGGCAGAGAAGAGCGGAGGCTCCTGGTCATGCTCACCCAAAAAATCCCTTAGCGAAGCCCTTACCATCTCCTCTGTTATATGACCGGCAGGATACTCTCCGTCCACCTCGCTTTCAAGATCAAAAGAGGGTGTCGTCTGACCGAATCGTATCACTGCCGTGTATTTCTTGTCCAGGTCCCTGAACTCTTCCACACGACGAGTGGCTTTTCCCGTGCAGACAATCATCAGCCCGGTGGCCAACGGATCCAGCGTCCCGGCATGACCTACCTTAAGCTTCTTCAGCCCGCAGTGATGCCTTATAGCCATCTTCACCTTGTTAACCAGGTCAAAGGATGTCCAGTAAAGCGGCTTCTGCAGAAGCAACACCTCCCCTACCTCAAAATCAGTACAGCTCTTCAGCACTCTCAGGCAAATATTATCAATGCAAGTCCAACAAGTACGCAATAGAGGGCAAACCATCCAAGCTTGCCCTTCTTCACTATGTTAATCATCCATCTGCAGGCGGCGTACCCCGACACAAACGCAGCAACAAACGCCACAATCAGCGGAAATAACACTCCGTCAACTGCCTGTGGTTCCATTGTAACCACCTCCATGAAATTGGCTCCAATGATAGGTACGATTACCATCAGGAACGAGAACCTCGCCAATTCATTCTTGCTGTTTCCAAGCGCCAGGCCGGTTGAGATCGTCGATCCCGACCTTGACAATCCAGGCAGAACAGCCATTGCCTGTGCTATTCCCATCAGGAAAGCACCACCGTAGGTGATCGGTTTATCCCTCTTCGGGACAAAATGACCCATAATCAAAAACAGGGCTGTAACAAGCAGAAAGGACCCGGTAATATCCATATCGGCAACAAACAGCTTTTCAACCATCCCTCTCATCGTAAACCCGACAATAGCAACCGGTATCATCGAAACAATAAGCTTCAGTGCAAAGACAGTCTCCTCATTCATCCTGAATTTGAACACTCCTCCCAGCAATTTCATAATATCCTTCCAGAAGACAACCAGTATACTAAGCACAGTTGCACCATGTACCGCCACGGAAAAGAGGAAACTTTCCTCGATCCCTCCAAAGAGAAACTTCACAATCTCAAGATGTCCGTCACTGCTTACAGGAAGAAACTCTGTCAATCCCTGCACCAGCCCGAAGATCAGGGCTTCATACCAATTCATTCCAAGTCGTAAGATTAATCAAAGCCCTGTTCCTTATTCCCGCGGCCTCTTCATTATTGCATAAATCTCGAAAATAAACCCGGCCAGCACAATCAGCGGGGCAAGAGTGACCCTGCGGAAACTGAAGATCTCTTCCGAAAAAACCTTCGGGTCATCAGATCTCCCGCCGGCCATTAAAATAAAACCGATAATTATGACGGCGAAGCCTATCGCCATCAGCTTATAATTCTCCCTTCCCA
The DNA here is from genome assembly GCA_034002785.1 of Bacteroidales bacterium. GTDB lineage: Bacteria > Bacteroidota > Bacteroidia > Bacteroidales > VadinHA17 > SR-FBR-E99. The sequence goes on along the minus strand of JAVEZX010000001.1, from coordinate 60,966 downwards.
GGGCAAAACCGGTCTTCTTTTCTTCTTCCTTTTTAGCGACCATAATTTCTAGTAATATAATTTATCCTCGTGCATGCCGAGATACCTGTTCACGGCAAAAAAAGTCGAAATCCCGTTTATAACCACCCCCGCAACCACCAGTGCCAGGCAGAGAAGGAGAAACAGATTGATGTTCTCATAGGTGAAAAGAGTAAAGAATTCTTTTTCTATGAGATACATAAGCCCCATCAGCAGCCCGATGGCAATCAGAGCGGCAAGAAAGCCGAAAAAAAGACTCCGTAGCAAAAAGGGCTTCCTGATAAACGACCTGTTTGCTCCTATCAGCTGCATCGTGTTTATCAGGAATCTTTTCGAATAAATCGAAAGACGAATCGTGTTATTGATGATTGTCATGGCAATCAGGAACAGCAAGAGACTGATTATCATAAGGAATACACTGATCTTCCGCACATTGTCATTGATCAGGTTCAGTATTGATTCCTGGTAATAAACCTCATCCACAACCGGGTATTCCGAAATTATCTTCTCAAGCTTTATCACACTGTCGGGGTGAGTGTACCTGGCCTGCAAATAGACATCGATTGTCGGCATCAGCGGATTGTAACCAAGAAAGTTCAGGAAGTCCTCACCAAGTTCCTCCTGCAGCTTGACAGCAGCCTGATCTTTTGAAACATATTCGGTTTGTTTGACAAAAGGCCTGGCATCAAGCTCCTTCTGCAACATCCTGATATCAGCTTCACGGGCATCCTCCTTGAGCATGATTGTAAATGAGAGACTCTCCCTGAAGTAGTCGGACAGCTGCCGTGCGTTTATCAGCACCATCCCGAGAATGCCTATGAGAAAGAGAACCAGCGAGACACTAATAACCAGTGTTACATATGAACTGCCGAGCCTGTACCTGGATATTCCTCCCGTTGTTTTTGCCACTACTAAAACTTTGCGTCAAAAATAGCACACAAACCGCCAAATCCTTCAATCACACTGCATTTTTTTAAGCATACAGGGCCAATCGGGACATTGCATGGCGGTAAAGGCCAGAGGGCCTCAAGACCGTCATCAGGGCCGGCTTGAGCCAACGGTATAAAAAATGAGCTCAGGCCTCCACCACTGTCATCCAGCCAAATTCATCAGGTTCATCCCCGTACTGGATGCCAACCAGCTTGTTGAACAGCTTCATGGAGACAGGTCCGGGCTTCCCATCCTTGCAGTACTCATATACCTTTCCGGTATCCGGATCAAAGATTTTCGCAATAGGGCTGATAACGGCAGCAGTACCGCAGGCTCCGGTCTCCTCAAATTCTTCCAGCTCCTCAATCGGTACCCTGCGGCGCTCGGTGGTTATCCCCATGCTCTCAGCTATCGCGATGAGGCTCTTATTTGTTATTGAAGGAAGGATCGACTCTGACTTGGGAGTGATGTATGTATTGTTCTTTATGCCGAAGAAGTTGGCAGGTCCGCATTCATCGATGTATTTCTTCTCCCTTGCATCCAGGAAGAGTGCGTTGCCGTAACCGAGATCACGGGCCTTGACGATGGCCCTGAGGCTGGCAGCATAGTTGCCCCCTACCTTGATATTCCCGGTCCCAAGCGGTGCAGCACGGTCAACATCACGACAGATCATCATGTTCACAGGCTTAACGCCCCCCTTGAAGTAAGGGCCGACAGGTGAAACGAACACGATAAAGGTGTATTCCGATGCAGGCTTGACACCTACTTCAGCTCCACTTCCGTATAGCACTGGCCTGACATAAAGCGATGCGCCTGAACCGTAAGGGGGAACAAATTTCTCATTTAGACTCACGGCAGTAAAAACAGCCTCTTTGAACAGTTCAACCGGCACCGGAGCCATATGCACCCCATTGGCTGAGGAGATTAGTCTTTTGGCGTTTTCATCCCAACGAAAAAGTCTTACCTTGCCGTCACGGCCCCTGTAAGCCTTCATGCCTTCAAAGGCCTCCTGGCCGTAATGCAGCCCGGTGGCAGCAATATGAATACTGATGGTTTCGGAATCCGATATCTCAGGCTTGCTCCACTGCCCGTTCTTATAGTAACACCGTACATTGAAGTCCGTCTTAATGTAGCCAAAAGGAAGATTATTCCAGTCTAAATTTACCATGATCTCAATTTTTGGATTTTTCAAATGTACGTTTTAAAACCAAAGTTCCAAATGATTTTAAATATTGTTGAGCTTGCCCCCGGCAAATACGCGAAGCGCATTAAGTTGCTCATCAGCAGGCACAGACCGCAACTTCTGTGCACTCTCAGTAAGGAACCCGTTATTCTGAATCTGCAAAGCAATCTTCCTGAACCAGGCCTTTTCATCATTTATCTTTCCGTAGGCCTTTTCCTCACGGTACAGCCTGTCAATCATAGCCACAAAATCGACCCTGCCCGTAAAGTCATACACAGCATCATGAAGCACCCTGCCCGCTGCACTCTCCTGCACCGGTGAGGCTGCGGATATTACCAGGTCAGAAACCGCCTTGAGTGTCTGTCCTCCGAAACCGTAAACAAGAAGTATCTCACCCGCACGCTTCAGTGTTGCAGTCTCCGGATCATTATAGTCAAAGGCATACCCGAAATTGATGAAGACCGATGCCAGCCTCAGATGAACATACTCGCGGTCTGTCAGCTTTTCGGCCCTGGCAAGCAGTTCAGCCTGCAGAGCGACACTCCTGATATAGTCAGCACTGTGGAAGAAGAGATCCGGCGAGGAGATCTCTGAATATTTGCTGAAGACGTGCTCCTCTACATCGAGAACGCGAATCATCTCGATCTTTGTAAGAAACCGCCCGTTGGGCGACCCATCCTCCTCGCGCAGTTCAGGCCTTATACCCGTAACAAAATACATGTCGAGGTCGCCCTTGTACTTCACCGGCATCCGGCCGCGGTAATCACAGGTAAAATATTCCTTTACAAACTCGTAGGTGGTGCCGGAGATGTTGATTTTCCCAGGCTCACCGGACGACTCCATCCTGCTTGCAGTGTTTACCGTATCGCCCCAGATGTCATATGTAATCTTCTTGTGTCCCACCACCCCGGCCACCACGGTCCCTGTATGGATCCCTATCCTGATATCCCAGAACCTTGCTGCCGGCTTCGACGGGTCATTCTTCATCTGCTGCATGTACTTCTGCATCTCGAGAGCTGCCAGCACCACCTCAACGGGGTTGGTCCTGTTCCTCTCCGGGATGCCCCCGGCACACATGTAGGCATCACCTATGGTCTTGATCTTTTCAATGCGGTACTTCTCGGCAACGGAGTCGAAATGGAAGAAAAAACGGTCAAGCTCGTCTATCAGCATTTCCGGATTCATCTCTTCTGCTATCCTGGTAAATCCCTGGATATCCGAGAACAGAACCGTAACAAAATTATACTTCCTCTTGTCTGCCTTGCCCTTAAGCATTATCTCCTCAGCCGTGCCTTTGGGTAACATGTTGGCCAGCAGGTTGTCCGACTTCTCCTTCTCATGCTGCAACTCCTCGGTCCTTTCGGCAATAAGCTGCTCAAGCCTTTTCTGCCGGGCCATGTACAGTTTATGTGTCCGAATCCGCAGAAGCACACCCCCCAGCACCAGCAGCAGAGGATAAATAATCCATGCGAGAGGCGATAAGTACCAGGGAGCCCTAACCCTGAAACTGTAAGAACCTTCCCCTGACACATCATCACCGCGGGTACGGTAACGATAAAGGAAAGTATACCTGCCGCGATCAAGATCCGTGTATTCCTTGTAAGCCCGGTCACTCCAGGCAGTCCAGTCAAGATCCGGACCGGCCAGGAAATATGAGTATTCCACAGCCGTGTCTTTCTTCATTATGAAAATTATCCCGTCACGGTATTCCAGTACAGGTATGCCAGCCGAAGCATCAATGCTCCTGCCGCTCCTGTAGTCATACACTCCGGTTATGCTGCTGCCAGCCTGTAGTTCATCTCCCTGAACTCCCCCGAGGTCAATACGGCCGTAAACCGTACCTGCACATAGCATGACGCCGGTAATGACAAGCCCTCGGAACAAGTTGATAACCATAGAGGATTTCAAAGTGTGATCTATACAAAAATAAACTAATATTTTACTGTTTTGGTATACTGCAGCAGCCTGTCACGATCCAATGATTAATTTTGCCTTGTACCCTTTGAAACTATGGAACTTGTATTCGCAACAAACAACAAACATAAAGTCAGGGAGATAAGTGATCTTCTCGACGGAGATTTCAGGATCGTTGGCCTGTCTGACCTCAATATTTCCGAAGATATCCCGGAGGATGCCGATACGCTTGACGAAAACGCACTCTTCAAAGCCCGGTATATTTATGAGAAGACAGGGATGAACGTCTTCGCTGACGATACAGGGCTGGAGGTCACCGCCCTCGGAGGTGCCCCTGGAGTCTGGTCCGCCAGGTACGCCGGCGAGAGCAAAAGCTTCGATGACAACATTGACAAGCTTCTTCGTGAGATGGACGGCGTGACTGACAGAAGCGCCCGGTTCAGAACTGTTATAGCACTGATTCTCGATAAGAAGGAGTTTCTTTTCGAGGGTATCATAGAAGGTGAAATAATAACGGAAAGAAAAGGCAGCGGCGGCTTCGGATATGATCCGGTCTTCAGGGCTACGGGTTCTGACAAAACCTTTGCCGAGATCCCGCTGCAGGAGAAAAACAACATCTCCCACAGGGCCAGGGCGATGCGAAAGCTCATATCCTTCCTGAAAGGCTCAGATGAATAATTTGCCCTGAATTGCAGTCAACAACGGCAAAATGAAACAGATCATTCCGTTAGCATACCTTCTCCTCTCGACGCTTCTGGCCTCGGGACAGGGTGCTGTGGGTTCCTGGAATGATCATCTGCCCTACAGCAGGTCATACGGCATTGCCGCCGGCGGAGGCAAGATCTGGTCATCAACAGGATCGGCAATCCTCATTCATGACCTCACAAACGGCGTAGCTTCAAAGCTCTCAAAGGTTTCCGGACTGACAGAGACAGCCATCTCTCACCTTGCCTGGTGTGAAGACGAAGAATCCCTGATAATCGTCTACCGTAGTACCGGCATTGACATAATTAAGAAAGGGATCGTCACCAATATCCCGGATATTAAAAATAAATACATCCCCGGTCTGAAGGAGATAAACAGTATCACTGTCACCGGAAGCCGTGCACTGCTCGCAGCAAGTTTCGGAATCGTAGTGGTTGACGTAAAGGGCCGTTACATAGCTGACACATGGAGGCCCGGACCAGATGGAGAAACAAACGGCGTGAGCGAGTCGGAAATACTGAACAGCCATATTTATGCATCTACTGACAGGGGCATCTGGTCAGCCCCTCTGAATCGCCAGGGACTCTCCTATTTTGGCAACTGGGAAAGACTCGAAGGCCTTCCCGAACCCGATGCTGGTTACAGCCAGATCGCCATCGCAGGTTCCGCACTGATGATAACAAAGCCGGGAAACCCCTCACTTGCAGGCTCACGAGACTCCCTGTTCCTCATCACCCCCGGCCAGCCAGCAGCACTCATAGCCGAAGAACCGGCCGGAACCTACAGGGCACTTGACGGCAACGGCAATCAGGTGGTCGCATCCCTCTCCTCCTCTGTTGTAATCTTTTCCGCGCAGGGCGAAGTAACGAGGCAGATCACCGGCTACGGATGGGCAGGAACCAATCCATACGGGACTCTTACTGCCGGTCAGGAGCTCTGGATAGCGGATGCTTCATCAGGACTGGTCTCAACTCAGGACTATACACGGTTTGCCAGCCATACACTCCCCGGCCCATACACTCACAATGTTGCAGATATAGTATTCTCAGGCAGCAACTTCTATGTGACCGGCGGAACGGTTGACAATGCGTGGGGCAACGTCTATCGCCCGCTACAGATCTTTACCGGCAGCGGAGACAGCTGGAGCAGTCACATCCTTTACGGTGAAGCAGACAGGGACGCCATGCGCGTGATTGCTGATCCCGAAAATGAGAAACACTTTTTCGTCTCTTCGTGGGGAAACGGCCTCTATGAATTCCTTGACGGTGAAGTGATAAATAATTATAACCAGTATAACTCCCCGCTGGCCAGCATCAGGCCAGGGGAGAATTACACCCGTATCTGCGGCCTGGCCTGGGACCGCTCCGGTAACCTCTGGATGACACAGACCGGCGTCACGGGCAACCTGAAGGCCCTGACCCCGGAAGGCAACTGGATAATCACACCTGTAAACCTCAGCGTAACGGCAGTGGGTGACATGATAATTGACCGCAACCAGTACATCTGGGTCGTTCTCCCGAGGGGAAACGGGCTGCTGGTCTATGACCCCGCCGGCACCCCGGCCAATACCACCGATGACAGGTACATCAGGCTCCAGGTACAGGATACTGAGGGCTATACAATGAACAACCTCTATTCAATAGAACAGGATCTGGACGGAAATATCTGGATTGGGACCGATTTGGGACCGGCTGTATACTATAACCCGGGAAGGGCATTCTCATCCGAAATCAAAGCCTCCCGCATCAAGATACCGAGAAATGACGGATCAGGGCTTGCCGACTACCTCCTGGGTACACAGACGGTAACCGCAATCGCCGTTGACGGTGCCAACAGGAAATGGTTCGGTACTCTCAGCTCGGGAGCCTTTCTTATGTCTGACGATGCCAGGAAGGAACTGGCCCGTTTCGATGCCGGAAACAGCCCGCTCCTCTCTGACAACATAGTTAAAATAGCCGTCAACGGCATCAGCGGTGAAGTGTGGTTCGGCACAGCGGAAGGAATCATTTCGTACCGGGGCGAAGCCACCTCCGGAGTAGAGGACTATTCGGAAATGTACGCCTTCCCGAACCCGGTAAGGGAAGATTTTGAAGGCATTGTTACCGTCACCGGTCTCGTTGAGAATTCATCAGTCAAGATCACCGATGTAAGCGGAAACCTGGTATGGGAGAGCACCTCACTCGGTGGACAGGCCACATGGGACCTGAAAAACTACAGGGGTCAGAGGGTGGCAACAGGCGTCTACCTGGTGTTTTGCTCTACAGAAGACGGAACCCTGGCCGGGGTGACGAAGATGCTGGTGATTAATTGAATAGTTACCGGTTCTCAGTTTTCGGGAATAAGGCTTTTTATCCTTTCGATCTGCAGTTTCTTGTTAACCTCCCTCAGATGGCGGGCAGTTCCGGTGAAATACTGGTGCCCCGAGATAAACTTAACCTGTAATTTGTTCCAGTCGTTCAGACAGGTAATCTTATCCTGCGCCTTCAACTCCTCGTACAGGGTGTTGGAAACCGGAATGAAATCACTGCGTCCAAGATAATCGAGATCAGAATCGCAGATGATCTGCTCGAGCAGATCTGATGGACGGGGCGGAAGCTTTGTTGACAAGATGATACCGCAGATGCGTTCAATCTGTTCATTGTTGTATCCGTATGCAGGCAACATGCTGCGGGCCAGGAGTGTCCCCTGGTATTCATGATCGTCATACGAGATTGTATGACCGGCATCGTGGAACAACGCTGCAGTCTTCAGCAGCAGTATCTCCTCGTCGGAGCACCCTTCGGCCCAGCCGATAAGCTCAACCTCAGTGACCACGTCAACAGTATGCTTGACATTGTGATAGAAGAGGTAATCCGGAAGTTCCTTTTCGAGCTTATCCAGAATTATCTCCTGGATATCAGTGAACTGGATAAGCCCGAACTTGACCCTGAAAGCATCGTTGGGTACTGATCCGGTGCCGTTAGCGGAGAGCGCCGGCAGCAATCCCTCAACCTGGTACATCTGGATGTTACCCGTATATTTCACAGGCAGCTTTCCGTAATAGCCGCAGTTGAAAAACTCCTTGACCAGCTCGTATGTCATCACTGAGATCAGGATTGAATCCCTGTCTGAGACACCCTGTATGCGGCTTGCAGTGTTCACCGCCCGTCCCTTGATATCGTATGACACCTTGCTTTTCCCCGAAATAGTAGCAGAGACCGGTCCCGTGTGTATGCCTATCTTAAGGTTCCAGATCCTCTGTTCGCCCCTGCGAGCCGCCTCATACTCCCGGAGGAAGCGTCTCAGCTCAACTGCCGCCATCACAACCTCAACCGGGTTGGTGATATTCTTTGAAGGGATCCCTCCGGCGCACATATAGGTGTCACCAATGGTCCTTATCTTTTCAACATGGTATTTGCTGATTATCCTGTCAAATTCAAAGAAGATTTCATCCAGCTCATCCATCACCGCTCCGGAGTCCATACCTTCCGTAAGGTTAGTAAAGCCCTGGATGTCAGCAAACAAGACGGTAACCATGTTGAACTTGAGAGTCTTCTCCTCTTCGGCCACCCTGACGCCCTTAAGTTCATTGTTCTCAATAAGAAGCCGGTATTTCTCCGTTGTTTCCAGCAGCCGGTCCTTCTCCTTTTCCAGTTTTTTTACCTTTTCCTCCAGCTCCTTGTTCTGACGAACAAGCCTGGCTATTCGCTTGAGAAGCTGATCCCTGGATGCTGATTCCATCTTCGCTGAATTGCTGTTATTATCCTTTCTTATAAACTCAGAGTCCCGGTTCTCAGTATGCTGTGATGAAACTTTAATACATTTGATGTGATCAGGCCAGCCATGCTGATAAGGACAAAAGCCATACTGCTGCATCACGTCCGGTATTCGGACAATTCATTGATTGCCCGGTTCTATACCCAGGAATACGGGCGCATTTCAGTTATGGCGAAGGGCATCTCCTCAAGGCGCGGCAGCGCGAAATTCAATTATTTCCAGCCTCTGAATATCTTTAACCTCGAGCTCTATCACCGCGAAAACAGGGAACTCTACAATCTGAAGGAGATGAGCCTTGCCTTTATCCCGCGGAAAATTAACGGTGACATAACCCGTACCGCTGTGGCGATGTTCATCAGCGAGATCCTATATAATGTCATCCGTGAGGAAGATGCCAACAGGCTTCTGTTTGATTTCATCGAGTCATCGGTAATCACCCTGGACGAGATAAATGAAGGCATAAGCAACTTTCATCTCTGGTTCCTGGTGGCATTCACCGACTATGCCGGTATAGGACCGTCACATACTGACATGAGCAACTGCTGGTTTGACATGCTGACCGGACAGTTCACCCTACAGCAGCCGCTTCATCCCGACTCCCTTGATCCGGCAGGGGCGCGGACTCTGAATCTGCTTCTTCAGATGCCGGCGGTTGAGATTGCATCTCTCAGACTCTCCGGGGATGAGCGCAGTGACCTGCTGGCCAGGCTGCTGAAGTACTACAGCCTCCACCTTCCCGGCATCAGGGAAATTCGGTCCCTGCAGGTCCTGAAGGATATTTTTAGCTGAATTAATCACTCTTTAGCTATCTTTGAACAAATTAAAACCGATGCCTTTCATACCCTCTGTTATAAAGTGGATCAACACCAAACGTCTTTCGCAGATTGAGCTCTTCAGGAAATATCCGGCTGAGAGCCAGCAGGAGGTACTGACCCGTCTGGTTGCCAGTAGCAGGGATACCCTTTGGGGCAGGGCACACGGTTATGCTTCGGTGGACACCCATCAGCAGTTCTGCATGAATGTCCCGATACAGACTTACGAGGATCTTATTCCTTACGTTGACCGGCTGAGGGCGGGAGAGAAAAACGTGCTCTGGCCAGGTGAGGTGAAGTGGTTCGCCAAGTCTTCAGGCACAACAAGCACAAAGAGCAAGTTCATTCCCATCACCGGCGATTCTCTCGAAGATACTCATTACAGGGGCACCAGGGACTGCATCGTGCTCTACACAAGCCTTAACCCTGCAACACGTATTTTTTTAGGCAAGGGTCTTACCCTCGGGGGCAGCCACCAGATAAACAACTTCAGCAATAACTCGCTTTACGGTGATCTCTCGGCCATCCTGATTGAAAATGCACCGGCCTACGCTGACCTGATCCGTACACCGCCGGCACGCATAGCCCTCATTAAGGACTTCGAGGAAAAGATGAAGCTGATAACGGAGAAAACAGTCGAGATGAATATCACCAGCATCTCCGGAGTACCGTCATGGAACCTGGTCCTGATCCGCCATATACTTAAAACCACCGGCAAAACGAACCTTCACCAGGTATGGCCAAACCTGGAGGTGTTTTTCCACGGCGGTGTCAGCTTTGCACCGTACCGTGAGCAGTACCGGAAGCTGCTTCCTGACCCGAAGATGAACTTCATGGAGACCTATAACGCCTCCGAAGGATTCTTCGCCATCCAGGATGACCTTACGGACAGCTCAATGCTCCTGATGCTCGACTATGGAGTCTACTATGAATTCATTCGCGCCGAAGAAGCAGACACCGATAACCCTCGTACCCTGACAATCGGGGAGGTTGAGAAAGGAGTCAATTACGCTGTAGTGATCTCGACTGACGGAGGTCTCTGGCGATACAGGATTGGTGACACAATTGAGTTTACCAGCCTGTTCCCGCACAAGATCAGGATTACCGGTCGTACCAAGTTCTTTATCAACGCTTTCGGCGAAGAAGTTATTATTGATAATGCGGAAAAGGCGCTTGAAAAGGCATGCCACGGCACTAACGCACATATTACCGAATACACCGCCGGACCTGTCTATATGGGCGACGATAGCCGCGGTGCACACGAATGGGTGATCGAATTTGAAAGAGCTCCCGATGATCCCGAGCATTTCGTAGAGATACTTGATACCACCCTGAAAGCACTGAACTCCGACTATGAGGCCAAAAGATACAAGAACCTGACACTGGCACGCCCTGTACTGAGGATGGTGCCAGGAGGCACATTCTACAGGTGGTTCAGGGAGAAGGACAAACTCGGGGGACAAAACAAGATGCCGCGCCTCTCCAACAGCAGGGAGTTCGTTGAGAGTATCCTGAAAACCGCCGGGATGTGAAATCTTTTTATCAACAGAAGGCGCTTCTCCTTCCCTTTTTCCTATATTTAACCACGTAATCAAACAGTCATTTTTATGCATATAGCCATTGCAGGTAATATCGGGTCAGGCAAGACAACCCTGGCCGGACTGCTCTCAAAACACTACGGCTGGCAGCCTCATTACGAGGATGTTGATGACAACCCATACCTGAATGACTTCTATGAAGACATGCAGCGGTGGTCATTCAACCTGCAGATCTACTTCCTGAACTCACGATTCAGCCAGGTGCTCGAAATAAAAAAGGCAAAGAACACAATCATCCAGGACCGCACCATATACGAAGACGCCTATATTTTCGCCCCGAACCTTCACGCCATGGGGCTGATGTCAACCCGTGACTTCGAAAACTACTTCACCCTCTTCAAACTGATGAGCTCGCTGGTGGAACCCCCGGACCTGCTCCTTTACCTCAGGGCTTCCGTCCCTACCCTTGTCAACCAGATCCAGAAACGGGGCCGCGAATATGAAAGCTCCATAAGACTCGATTACCTGAAGAGGCTAAACGAACGCTACGAAGCTTGGATCGAATCCTACAAACTGGGCAGGCTGCTGATACTCGAAGCCGACTACTACGACTTCCCCGAGAACAAGGAGCACCTGAGCGAGGTGATTGACAGAATCAATGCAGAACTGCACGGGCTCTTCTGAACAGTCCTTTAAAAAGAGATTAAAAACCATCCTCGTGATGGTTTTTTTTCTAATTTTGATATTGATAAGTGTTTCAATGTCTCACAATCTCATAAAATGTAAATCATGAAAAAGACTTTAGTTTTTCTGATTCTTGCTGCTGTCTGCTTGTCAGCTTCTTCACAGGGCAACACAGACAAAGCTATTCCTGTTGATCCTGATTACCGGATCGGTAAACTAGAAAACGGCCTCACCTATTACATCCGTCACAACACTGAGCCGGCAGGCAGGGCAAGCTACTACATAATACAGAACGTTGGCGCCATCCTGGAAAAGGATAATCAGAACGGACTCGCTCATTTCCTGGAACATATGGCTTTCAACGGCACAAAACACTTCCCCGGGAAGGGTATCCTGAATACCCTTGAACGCCACGGTGTAGCCTTCGGCCGTAACATCAATGCTTACACCAGCTTTGACGAGACTGTCTATAACCTGAGCGATGTACCTGTTGACAAGCCTGGCCTTGTTGACACCTGCCTTATGATCCTGGCCGACTGGTCCGATTTCCTCACTCTTGATGAGGAGGAGATAAACAAGGAGCGAGGCGTCATCCTGGAGGAGTGGCGCAGCAGGCGAAACGCCCAGTGGAGGATGATGACACAGATGCTGCCCGTAGTATATGAAGGCTCGATGTATGCCAAACGTGATATAATAGGTGACACCGCAGTCATTAAAAACTTTGACCCGGAGACACTCAGGGCCTTCTATCACGACTGGTACCGCGCTGACCTGCAGGCTATTGCAGTCGTGGGCGACATCAACGTGGATGAGGTCGAAGCCAGGATCAGAGAGATATTCTCACCCATCCCGGCAATTGAGAACCCGATACCAAGACCGGAGAACCTCCTCACAACAAAGAAGGGTACTAAGTATCTCCTCATCACCGATCCCGAGGCCCCGAGGACAACCGTAAGCCTCATGATCCTTGATCAGGAACCGGATAAGAGGGCCAGGGACCTGGATTATATACGTGACGGATTCGTCACATCCCTGATAAACACGATGATGGGTAACCGTTTCAGCGAGATAGTACAGAAAGGAACACCTCCATTCATCGCCGGGGCACTCAGCTACTCTGCTGACCTGCCAAGAAGCTACAACGCTCTTAACGTGGCTGCGTACACCAATGACGGTCAGGAGGCGAAAGGATTTGAAGCCGCCGTCACTGAGCTGGAGAGGGCACGGCGTCACGGCTTCACAAAGGGGGAACTCGAAAGGGCCAAAGCCAGCATGCTCTCAAATTTCGAAAATCTCTACAAGCAGAAGGACAAGATCAGCAATGACGACTGGGCTGCACAGATAAGGGACCATTTCCTTACCGGAGAACCCATACCGACAATGGATGTGCAGTATGGTTACTATAAGGAAATCCTGCCAAAGATTACCGCTGAGGAGGTAACCTCCAGGCTAAGGGAACTGACCACTGAAGACAACAGGTTTATCAGTATCCAGGGACCGGCTGACAAGGAGCATATGACAGAGGCTGAAGCGATGGCAATATTGGAGAAGGTAGCTTCAGCAGAGATCAAACCCTACGAAGATATAACCGGCGGTACAGACCTTATTTCAGAGGAGCTGAAGGGAGCTGAGATTATAAAGACCGTTTCTCTGCCTCAGTTTGGAGCCACCGAGTGGACCCTTGCCAACGGCGCTAAAGTAATCTTTAAACATGCTGATTATGAAAAGGATAACGTAAGTATCAGCGCTTACGCCTTCGGCGGTTCATCGTTTTACCCGGATTCACTTGAACCGGCACTGAACCTCTTCCCGCAGGTAATATCCATGTACGGAGCAGGTGAATATGACAACGTGGCCCTGACAAAGATGCTTGCCGGAAAAAAGGCCTCTGTCTCACTGGGCATACAGGAGACAGTGCAGACCATAACTGGATCCTCCACGCCTAAGGATTTCGAGACAATGATGCAACTGCTGTATCTCCGCTTCGCCCGCCCCAACTTTAACAGGGAGGCATACAATGCCATCATCGGAAGATTTACGGCGGTAATCACGATGATGCAGAAAGACCCGAATAAAATTATGTCTGACAGCCTCCAGATGAACATGTCAGGATATCACCCGAGAACGTTCCTCCTGACTCCTGAATCAATGAAGCTCCTGAAATACGATGACATCAACTACATCTATCAGACTGCATTTGATGATGCTTCGTCATTCACCTTCTTCATAACAGGCAATATCGATGAAGCAGTGGCCCGCGAGATGGCATCCCTCTATATCGGATCACTCCCCTCGAAATATCTCACCGAAACCTACAGGAACCTGGGAATGGATCAGCCTGAGGGCACGGTCAAAAAAGAGATAGCTATTCCGCTTACCGTTCCAAAGGCAACAGTAGTCATGAGCTACTCGGCCGACTTCAAATACAAGCCCGTTGAGTACCTGGGAATGGATATTCTCAAAGGCATCCTTGATCTCGTCTACACAGAGCAGGTTCGCGAGGAAGAGGGTGGCACGTACGGTGTCTCCGTCAATGCTTCAATACAAAAAAGGCCGGAGGAGAAATCAATGCTCATGGTTGCTTTCGAGTGTGACCCTGCAAGAGCACAGGAACTGAAAGCCATCATCTACAGGGAGCTGGAGAATATCGCCGTCAACGGCCCGAAGCAGGTTGATCTGGACAAGACTGTAAGTAACCTGATGAAAACCCGTGAGGAGGAACGTGAACACAACAGTTACTGGGCAAATGCTATCCGCAACTACTACCTCACAGGGATCGACAGCAATGATGACAGAAACTATGCAGATGTACTTAACAAGTTCACCGTCAAGAAAGTAAAGAAGATGACAAAGAAATTTCTTGATAAGGCTGACCTGATGGAGCTTGTTTTCCTGCCTGAGAAGAAATAAAATCACTGATCACACGGCCCATTTCAGCGCTGTGTGTTCTTTTATTGTCCTCCATATCAAGGCATTGTGCGCCCGGTATCCGGGCAGCTATCTCTGTACCCTCACCGTGACTGTGGAACCGGTCCTTTGAGGTAACGACCACAAGCGCAGGTACGGATATCTGTTCAAGACTACCGGCCATCCGGTAACGGCTGAGCTCCCTGACTGCCATTCCCAGCCTGGCCGGCTCGGCTGTGTCAAGATTGCGGCAGTTGATGAGATACATCTCTTCATCGGTCTTAATATCGATGAGGAAGGTCCTCATATACCACTTCACAAATGGAACCACCGGCCTGTATATAAATTTTGCCAGCCTCGCAAAGAAGAGTGCCAGATTATTGAAGGGGAACGAACTGTTGGGCTCAATCAGGAGCACCGCCCCGGGCTTGCGCACAAGACGAGGGAAGGCCTCTGCAATGGCAGTGGCTCCAAGGGACCAGCCTGCCATGACAAAGTGTAGTCCTTCAGGAATCCGGAGCTCCGCAAAATGAACTACATCTGATGTAATATCATCTACAGAAAACCGGTGATCTTGACTAATTCTGGCTGTGCTTTTCTCGCGGGTTTCAACATAGATTACGGTATGGGTTCGAGTGAGCTCAACAAGTGTCCCCCTGAAGTTATCAATCAGTGAAACAAATCCGGGTATGAAGAGGATTACCGGACCCGCCACCGGCTCCGGAGGGGTGAAAACTACCGACAGCAGCTCCACCCCCGTGGGAAGTGAAACGTATTCTTCCTTCCAGGTTGCACCTCTGTCACAGAAATCTGAGTAATCGCGATTCATTAAGAAAAATCTTTTCACAATAGTACTGATATTTTCAATTTTATTGCCTGATCCTGTTGCGCTGTACACTATTCCGGCAAATGTGCGTAAATTGGTAACTGATAACAGTGCCTGATGAGGCACTTTCATCCTCAGGAAGAGATGAAAATCGGAATAATAACTGACATCCATGAGAATGTGTCAATGCTTGAAGCCGTGCTCAGGGTGGCAGAGGCTCATGGTTGCGATGAGCTGGCTTGCCTCGGTGACATTGCAGGTTATGACCGCAGGTTCTATAATTACCACTTCCGGAGAAGCGCCAGACTATGTGTATCGCTGATTAAATCAAGTTGCCGGTGGGTGGTGGCCGGAAATCATGATCTCTTTGCCGCCGGCAGACTGCCCTCATGGTCAAACGGATACAGGTACCCTGAAAACTGGTTCCAAATGACCCCCTCAGAAAGAAGGGATACCTCGGCGGGCCTTGTTTGGTCCTTTGAAGGGGAAGACACCAGTGACCTTGGTGATGAGGAGACAGATTATCTCAGATCCATACCCGAATATGAAATTGTATCTGAAAACGGGTCAGCTATTCTCCTGTCACATTATGTCTGTCCCGATTTTACAGGCTCAACAACACGGTATGTTGAACGTCAGCACCACTTAAAAGAGCTGTGGAAATTCATGCGCAATCACGGTATCACTTACTCACTGTCAGGTCATTCACACAAGCCGTTTGCATATTTCTCACACAACGGTACTATATCATTTGTGAAAGCCCTGCATCCTGTTCCCGGCGACCGGATTTTTCTCGGACATGAGATGACAATGATTCTGCTTCCCCCTCTGACGGGAGGCAACGGAAGAACTTCCTTCTCGGTTATAGATACAGAGACCGGGATGTTGAATCTTATACATGAAAAGGTAACACCTGGATAAGATCATGAAAGAGAAGGCTTCGAAAGGAAGAAGAAGGCTCTTCCTGCTTAAGGTGGATCTCCCTGCATTGCTGGCATTCATTCTTTTTGCCGGCATGATCTTCCTCTACCTGATACCGGGATTTGAAAAAGTAATGATGGACCGGAAGAGGAACCTTATTCATGAAATGACTGCCTCGGTTTACAGCCTGCTTGAATACTACCACTCACTTGAGAGTGCGGGTGCCGCCGACATGGCTGAGGCACAGGAACAGGCAAAGAGAGCCGTAAGCAACATCAGGTACGGAGAGGATCTCAAGGATTATTTCTGGATCACTGACAGACAGCCAGTGATGATAACCCATCCTTACAGGCCGGAACTCAACGGACAGGACCTCACCGGATTCCACGATTCGAAGGGGAAGGCAATTTTCGTCGAGTTCGTTGATGCCGTGGCTGAAACCGGAGAAAGTTATGTAGAGTATATGTGGCAGTGGAATGATGATTCCACACGCATTGTCCCAAAACTGTCATATGTAAGACTGTTTGAACCATGGGAGTGGGTTATAGGGACTGGCATTTATATAGAGGATGTCAGAAGTGAGATTCGAAGAATGGAGATCAGTGCAGTAGCAATATCAGGTATTTTCGGACTCTTGATTCTTGCTCTTCTCATTGCCATTTCACGGCAGAGTCATAAGATAGAACAGAAAAGAAGCAGGACTGAAGACGAGCTGAGAAAATCCAGGGAACTGTACAGGACACTGGCTGAGGCAGCATCCGAAGGGGTGATAATATGGTCATACAGTGGGATGCAGGCCAATAAAACGTTGTTATCATGGATAGGGCTGACCGAGGAAGAGCTTCTGAACCGCACATTGTCAGATATCTTGGTCTCAGATGGAATCAGCGGCACAAATAATCATAAAGTGCTATATGACGAGCTTACTGCAAGACAATATACGGATTGCAGGCTTAAAACAGGAACAGGCGACATGATTAACTGTCATGCTGATTTTTCGAGGCTGACGCTTGGTGACCGGAATGCCGTACTTATCGTTATCCGACCGGCAACAAGCCTGGCACCGGCCTCAGCCTTACAGATTCCTGTCTCGATTCTTAACCGTGCCGGCACAGGTTTATTCCGACTGACCTATGCGAGAAACCCAAGATTCATCTACGCCACTGATCCGGTCCTTGAACTGTTCGGCTATCATGATTTACCGGAGCTGCAGAAACATAATGTTAATTCCCTTTTTGCCGATGCAGGGCAGTTGGATAATATCAGACAGATGCTTCAGCAGAGCAATCAATTATTCAATGAGGAGGTCCTTCTGAGGAAAAGAGATGGCACAGAGTTCCGGGCACTGGTTAGCCTCGCCGTTGTAAATACCGGAACGGATGAAACATGGTGTGACGGAATGGTTGATCTGCTGTCTGCGGCAGCTTCAGGACCGTCATTGCCGCTGTCAGGGCATGGTCACTTTGGGGCTTCATATATTTCTGAAGCCCCGGTGGCAGCTATCATGAGGCTTCCGGTGACGTGCAGTGAGGAGACTCCGGTTAAGCGAGTCTTCTCCCTGATGAAGGAGAATGACACCGATGTTATCATTGTGGTTAACAACAACGGGGAACCATTGGGTACGGCAGATGCAGCAGCGATGGGATTTGGCATTGCGGAGGGAATGCTGCCCGGTACGGAGATCTTCAGATTCATGCATTCGCCACCGTTTCTTATCCGGGATGATGCCACGGTAAACTCTGCACTCGGCCGGATTAGCAGCAGCTCTTCCGGATGCCTTCTCGTTACCGGTGCGGAAAACAAGGTGACCGGGATTGTCACATATCGTGATCTCGCTCATGCAGCAGCAATGACCCCTGTGCTGATCATGAAGGAAATCGCCGGGGCAACCTCCACCGAAGAACTCAGAAAGATCTGCCAGTCAAGCCGGAGAGCATCCCTCGCCATGATGCAGGGCCATTCCGATGCGTATGCAGTATCACTAAATATCTCATCCATCGCTGATACAATCTGTCAGAGAGTCATTGCTCTCGCCATCGAGGCAGTCGGGGAACCGCCGTGCCGCTTCGCCTTTATCCAGACAGGCAGCGCCGGACGCCGGGAACAAAGCTTCCTTACGGATCAGGATAATGCTATAATCTTCGAAAACCTCGCAGGAGAGAGGCTTGATGAGGCATCGGTTTATTTCCTTGACCTCGGAAAAAGAGTCAACTCCATGCTTGACATGATCGGGTTTACCCTCTGCAAAGGGAATAATATGGCCGGTAACCCGAAATGGTGTCAGCCCCTCGACAGATGGAAGAGTTATTTTTCCGACTGGATAAGGATACCAGGGCCTTCCGAGATACTTGATGTCACAATCTTTTTCGATTTCAGGTTCTGTTACGGAGATGAAAAACTGTGCGGCGAACTGAGGGATTACGTCAAAACAAGCCTTCGGGCAAGCGATATTTTCTTTTATCATATGTCTTCGGCACTCAGGCAGTTCAATCCCTCACACTCGGTCCTGTCTGAAGAGACAACAGATATCAAGCGACTGCTAATGGCACTTACGGGAGTCATCCGTCTGTATGCACTTAAACACGGACTCGACGTACATTCAACTGTTGACAGGATCCTCGGGCTTCACGAAGGCAACCATATCAGTCATGACCTTCTCAGGAAGTCGTTGCGGGCCTGGAAAGACCTCTCATTCATCCGTCTCACGCACCAGGCTGCATGCATCAGCAGTGGCCGCGAGCCGGATAACAGTGTTGATTTCAGGGTCAGGCTGGCCGATAAGCGATACCTTGCTGCCCTGGCAATTGAGGAAATTAATGAGCTGATGCTGAAGGCAGGGAACGACTTCCACACCGTGATCATTTAAAAACGGTAGATGAAACTGAGCAGCAGACGCACGTTGGTGACACTGCCGGTATCCGTCACTCTTCCGTCGGGCTGTGTCGTGCCATAGGCAGCCAGAGTGCTTTCAAGCTCTGTCGCAATGCTCAGCTTGTCTTCCGAAACCGTTATCCGTGGTGACAGCCTGAACAGATGATCAATGTTACCTCCCCTGCCATAAAAATCTCCGTCAATGGGCAATCTTGATCCAAGGTTCTTGCTGTAGCCTGAAAACAGTCCGAGACTTGTCTTCTTTACGGTTGTGCTGATATCAGCCCAGAAAGAGGCTGTATTCAGGTTTGTCCACTCCCTTTCCTGAACGACAGGATCAGTATATCCGGCTGATGCATACCCCCCGATCATCATCAGGTCAGCGGCGTTCTCTGCATAAACTCCCATGACCGAAAAATTAACCGGCCCTCTCTTCAGTTTCAGTGTGGCAAACGCTGAAAGGCTTCCCACGGTGGCAGAGGTCTCAGTATTAGCCGGGGTCTTGATTTCAGGACGGAGAACCTTATAATCCACCCCTCCCCAGGCTGTCAGACTATTACTGACAGGCAGTCTGAGCTGCAGATGCATACCGGGCATCCCGCTGTTCCTGATATATTTACTGCTGTTACCGTCAGGGCCCGGTGAGGTGAAGTCGCGCTGTGAGTATGCTGCAAGCGTCATGCTTAACATTTTACCCGGAGTGTAAACAACCCTGACCTGTGGATTACGACTGAACGGAACAAAGGGGGCACCGGTATTGAAGCTCACCGTGCCGGGGAAATTCTCTGCCGGGAACATCGGATGCCAGTATTGTCCGGCAAGAAGCGTCACCTTTGGCCATTCCATCTTTACATAAGAGTGCCTCAGCCTGAAGCCGTTGATGTCACTCTCACCGGTTCCGAAGAATTCGGCCTCAATGGCTCCCGAAGTCTTCGCTCCGAAAGCGTCTGGGCCTGAGATATCACCCCTTACCCTGGTCTGAATATTAAGAATGTGAAACGACGGATTGGCATTGAGGTCGTTCATCTCATCGTCATATAGCACATTGTCAGGAAAGAGGTAAAAGTGGCCTTCCCTCAGGCCGTTTGAAGCGGTTGACTGCCTGGTATCATAGAAGATGTCAGTCTTTACGAAACCTGAGAACTTTATTCCCCACCCCTTGTCTTCATCCTGGGCTTCTATAACCTGCCCGAAGCAAAGAATGGAAACGATTATAAGCGATACCTTTTTCATTTCGGTTTGTTTTAAGTTCATATCTGATCATGATACCGGCATTAGAAAAGTCAGCCGGTTACCTCTTCTTTCTGTCAGGAGGAAATAACGATTCAATTATTCCCGGCTTCACCGGTTCTCCTCCAAGGAGCACACTCAGGTTGCTCTCAGCGGTGCGATTGTGCTTCCATAGTATCAGAGCCTTGTCATAATACACCAGTGCGGAATCCGGCATCATCATATGACGGTATGCCATGCCTTTGTTGGTATAGCTTACGGAGAGCCTCCGTGGAGTCTCAACACTGGCAAGCATGATATCCCTGACTCTCCTTTTGAAAACACGCCTGAAATTCAGGCCCGCGAAGGCAGGGTCGCTTTCACTCATCTCCTCCTTCAGCCTCACTGCAACCTCATCTTCAGCAAGAGAGTCCCAGTGTGCAAGCCAGTTTCTGTAAACCATAACAGCGCTGTCACAATAGCTGACTGAAAGCTCCAGCAGAGTGACCTTTTCAGTTGAGGCCAGCGAGCTGTCATACAACGCCTTAAGCAGCATGCTGCTGCCCTTGTTGTTGTAAATAACCCCTGTCTCATATGATGAGCCGTAACCGGGTACCCGCCTGTAGATACTCCCGGCTGAATCGAGCAGGTAGAATAGGGAGACGCTCTCAGTGCCGCCAGACAGACGGTCATATTCCGCCATATACTCATGTGCCTTTGCAACTCGCGGGTCTTCTGACCGGTTGACTCCCCGGTAGTAGAAGAAAGCAAAGATCACTGCCAGCGATGCAACCGATAAAGTGATTGCAAGTAATTTCCTGGTTCCGGGTGATATGACAGTCAGATCGTTAAGACTCATCAATTATGAACCTGTTCGGCCAGAAATCTTTTAATCTCCAGGGGGGTCGGTTTGGTCAGCTTCGAGACAATAATATTCACCACTATCGCCAGTGGTGCTCCAAACCATGCAAAATACCAGACATTAAGCCAGTAAGAGATAAAGGCCTGCCCGGGAAGAGAGCCACCACTGAGGCCCACAATGAAGTACGTCAGCGCGATGAAGGTGACAAGACTGCCTGCCAGCAGTCCGGCCTTTGCGCCTGCCCTATTTGAGCCGCTCCACCAGATGCCGAGGAGAAACAGCGGAAAAATTGTACAGGCTGCCATCGAGAACGCTACGGAGACCAGCTGTGCAATCAGCCCAAGTTTCATTAATGCCACAATCGTTACCAGCACGGCCATCAGAACAGTGCCTATGCGGGCTATCTTCAACTGCTGCTTCGGGGTGGAGGCTGGATTGATGACCTTGACATAAAGGTCATGCGAGAAGGCAGAGGCACCTGCCACGAGCAACCCTGAGACGGTGGAGAAAGCAGCTGATACCGCGCCTGCAGCAAGCAGACCGACAATCAGGGAGTTGACACCTCCAAGCTGCGCTGTGTAGACAACAATGGCATCCTTTGCAAGCACCCCCACCTCAGGATTCGAAGAAAGAATCTTTCCAAATGTTGCATATGCGGGAGCTGTCCAGTAGACCAGGCATATGAAAAAGAGCCCCCATACAACCGACCATCTCGCATCTGTAATCTTAGGCACTACATAAAACCTCTGTATCACGTGCGGAAGACCTGCTGTGCCAACCATCAGGGAAAAACAGATTGCCATCCACTGGAAGAAAGTTGTCCCTGTTGACGGATCCCAGGGCATTGCAAATTCAGGACTGGGTACGATTGAGAAATCGTGCCCGTACGCATTCAGCAATGCCACTCCGTCAGATAAATTTGGTGCGGGTATACCCTGTACAATATCAGTCACAGCTGCACCGTACCCGATCTGAGGCAGGAGCCAGAAATAATCAAACTTGAACGCCAGAATGAATACAGGCATAAGAAATGAGATCACAATGATAACATACTGAATCTGCATGTTCTTTGTCGCCCCTATCATACCCGAAATGAGGGTATAAAGCAGTACTACCGAGGAGCCTATGATGACTGCCCAGGTATAGTTAAGCCCCAGGATCCATTTGAACATCAGCCCTATGCCTCCGAACTGCCCGACGCAGTAGGCAAATGATATCAGGATCGTGAATATGGCGCTGATGATCCTGAGATCACGTGAGTAGAAACGGTCGCCGATGAAGTCAGGTGCCGTATACTTACCGTATTTCCTGATCTGGGCAGCCATCAGTATCAGCAGAAGAACATAGCCTCCGGTCCATCCAACAACATAAGCCAACCCGTTATAACCGAAACCGTACATCATCCCCGCCATGCCCAGGACTGATGCTGCACTCATCCAGTTTGAGGCAATTGCCATACCCGAACCGACCTTGGAAATACTCCTTCCGGCAGCATAATAGTCAGTTGGATCCTTGGCCCGGAAAAAGATTCCTACCAGGACAAATACTACAAGAATAGTAATAAGTATGATTGCCGGACCTGTCTTGAAACTTCCTTCGAGCTGGGTCAGATTTTGTGCACTGGCTGAAACTGCTCCCGACAGGAGTAATATAAGTGTGAAGTATAACTTTTTCATCTCGCTCTGCTTATTTACTTATTCAACAATGCCTTCCTTGCTCAGGCGCCACTCTATCATCCTGTTATAGACAATGCAAAGCACTACGAAAAGTACCAGCAGAAAGACGGCGGTATAAAAATAATGGAAAGGAAATCCCAGGAATTTCGTATCGGTAAGCACCGACTGGTTATGAGTGAGATAAAGTTTCATGATCTCAGGGAGCCGTATGAGCGATGTCTCAGTCAGTGAAGCCGGGAATTCCTTTTTAAGACTTGCTGCAAGTATCGGCGCCTCCAGGCTTGATGTCGTGTATCCTGTAAAGGGCTCAAGAATGCCTATCAGGCTGGCGCTTGCGTCCTGTATACGGTATTTAAGATCCATATACTGTTTGCCCTTTAAGGTGGAGATTTCCTCATGCATCATCTCCAGCTCTCCAACTTTCTCCATTACCATTGTACTGAGGGAGTCCGGCACTATTCTGAAGGTGACGGAACTTATTGCATCACCCAGAACCCTCTGATCAGCTGCCGAAACAGTAATCTTCCCCTTTACCATAATGAGAGAATTGAGAACAGCGCTGTAATCAGCCTGCTCCCCATTTCCTCCCGTTACTACCGGCCAGGCTGATTCAAATACTCCAAGAGCCTTTTCGGGCGTCGGCTTCTCTATTATCCTGAGAAGAAACTGAAAACCGAATACTGCCACCGCCCAGATGGCAAGCATGGTGAAGATTACATTCCTGTTCTTCCTGCCGTGTCTGTTGCGGGGGGCGAAGATACTGAAATTGTACTGATCGCTAGATTCCATGTAGTGTAGGGTTTTTAATATTCCATTAAGGATTAGCTAAAATAGAGATTTTGAAATATGGAATTCCAGGCATAATCTTGCAATGTAACATTGATATAAATCAACTATATTTGACAATGACAACCCGGTTTTTAACGGCTTGATGCGCGGATTACAGAAGGTGTAATGTTAAATCGATTCGACTCTATGTCTTAACCTGCTGGAAATGAGGATTAACGGCAAGATGCCCTGTGAGGCATGCAGGAACAAGTGTGATCTCCATGATGCCTTCAGGAGGTCCGGGAGAATTGTACCCGAATCAAGTATTATCCGGGCAGGATTCCGCAAGCATGAGATGATCTGCAGGCAGGGAGACAGTGTCAGCCATGCCATCTACCTGACCGGAGGAACTGCGAAACTGTACATTGAAGGCATCAACGGCCACAACATAATACTGTATCTCATGAGGCCCCCTGCATACATCGGCCTGCTATCATTCTTCGAGAGTATTCATTATACATATTCCGTGACTGCAATTGAAGATTCACAGGTCTGCATGGTAAAGCTCGATCTTCTGAAGGAACTGTACCTGGAGAACCACGAGGTGCTTCTCAGGCTCAATAAGGCATTTGGTAAGTCAGTTGCCCTGATAATGAAAAAGATAATCTGCCTCAATCAGAAAAACATCAGGGGGAGAATTGCAGAAAGCCTGCTCTCACTGGCTTCGTTTTACGGAACTGACAGCTTCAGACTGCCGGTGACAAGGAAAGAACTGGGAGAAATGTCAGCAATCTCAGAGGAGAATACGGTAAGGCTGCTAACAGAACTCAAAAACGAAGGCATTATCAGTGTCCACGGACGTGACGTCACAATTATCGACAATGTCTTTCTCAGTAAGATTTCAGAACTGGGATGATGGTCTGCAAAATCTTAGAGCACAATTTCCGATGATCTGAAATGAAACACCGGCGCCTTTCTGCCTCCTGGTTCCTTCACCGCCAGGTTTCTGAATGTGGCGCCATTGACATCATCCAGTACCACTGCTGTCCGGTAATCCTTATTATCGCACACCAGTCTCACATTCTCAAATGTTATTCCTTTTGCGTGCCTGATATAGAATCCCCAGGCCGGCAACTCCTTGAACATCGAAAACTCCGGGTAACTCGCCCCCATCTCCGGCACCTTGTCCAGTTCGTCAAGCCCGACTTTCGCATAATGCGGGTTGCCTCCTCCGGGGTAGTGAATCTCAATATTTCGAAGGGTAATATTCTCAATCATGGCATCAGGCATGCCCACAATTGCCGAGGGAGAGATATTCCGGGGAAGATCCTCCACCGGTCCCTCATAGTTGTAGCCGGCATCAGGCTTGGTTGCCGGAACCTCCGCATATACGTTGGATATCGTCACACCGTTCATCCTCCCTTTTTTCCCGGCCCGCCGTTCTCCTATCCTCAGGAAGATGACATTGCCTGTATTAAGCGACCGCAGGCTGTCAACAACAATATTCTCGACAAAACCCCCGTCAACAGCGGCAAAGGTGATTGCCGACCTGTATGTGTCAAACACAAGGTTATTAACTATACTTATATTACGGAATCCGCCGTGTCCCACAGTGCCGAACTTGATGCCGTTGGCACTGGTCCTGACTGTGTTGTTGCGGATCCATACGTTCTGGCAAACGAAGTCGGCACTGTGCGATTTCAGGCAGATACCGTCATCAGCTGCATCAAAGTAGGAATTTGAAACAACCACGCTGTCACAGTCCACGATGTCAACCCCGTCATTGTTCCAGTATGACTTGCTGTCGACCCTTATATTATCAATGACCAGATTGCGGCACTGGTCGTATTGCTGGTTCCAGCTGCCCGGATCCCGCAGGTTGATGTCCCGGATAACTATGTTCCGGCAGCCCCTGAAATAGATGTTCTGCGGCCTGATGGTTTCATTGGGACGGTCATATTTCAGAGGATCTTTTACTACCCCCTTGTGGATCATGTCCACGAGGTTGGTGGCCACCTGGAATCCCTGTCCGTCAATCACGCCCTTGCCGGTGATCCCTATATTCTCCTGGTCCAGCGCAAAAATCAGGGCAGTCCAGTTAAAGTTCCTTTCATAATCGAAGGGATTGGTTGAACCGACAAGTATTGCACCTTCCTCCAGGTGGATTGTTACGTTTGATTTCAGGTAGACAGTTCCTGTCAGGTACCGGCCTACATAGAATACAAGACGGCCGCCGCCGTTCTCGCTTATGTAGTCAATTCCCTTCTGGATTGAATTTGTGTTGAGAGTGGTTCCGTTTGATTTTGCACCGAACATCGATGCATTGTAATCCTTCGCATGCAGCTGAAGCGCCGCGGCTGAAAGAATGGCAAATAATAGAATCTTTGCTGTCTTCATATCAGATTTTATAATAACTGACAGGTCCCGTCATTCCCATCGACTGAAGAGGCTGATTTTTCGTTCCGGCATTCGTCCAGTACTGTGCTACGGGATTGTCATCAAGTGATTTCATATAGTTGCCCATGGAAGTGGTTACGATGACCTCAACCAGGTTTGTTCCGCATTTCATGTATTTGCCGATGTTAAAAATCCTGCGGCCATACCACTTCACACCGCAGCTCTCGCCGTTAATCCTGAGCTCGGAAGTTCCGTATACTTTGCCCAGGTTCAGCACGGTTCCTGCAGGGTCTTCACAAACCAGCCTGTTCCTGTAGGTCACCGTTCCGGCAAAGTTTAGGAATTCCGATATCTCCTTAAGGTCGGTAGGTCTCTCCATCCCGATCTCTCTTACGGATACGTCGCGGCAATGCCTGAACTCCACAGTCCAGTCTTCTTCAAGCGTCTGCATCTCATTGCCGGCCACAGGCAGCGGTCTCCACTCCTCCTCAGCCTTCACACGGTCAAAGGCAAACAGCAACGAGTCGGCCGGACCAAGGTCGATGGTCAGGCCTCCATCCGGATCAAGCTGCACCCGCTTCCTTTCTCCCGTTTCCGGGATCCATACAGAGCAGCTGTGACGCCTTGTAAGTGCCTCGGAGAAAATTACCCGTGTCCTGTGGGAATTGTGCAAATGAGAGTAAGCTATGAAGATGTATTCCGATCCGTCCGGCCCACTGTACCTCGTCTGCATAAGGAAAGGATCAGGATCTTCAATTTTCAGCCATGATTCAATGCGGTACCGTTCCTGAACTGTTCTGTACCAACCTATATAGTCATTTTCCGGCTTTTTTAGCACAATAAACCGGTTCGGGTATGCTTTCATCTTTTCAATCATCAGTCTGACGGAGGCATCATTTCTTTCATGATCACTCCATCCGGCCACTTTTGAGGGAACTGTGTCAATACAGAAGACCTTTCCTCCCGCTCTTACAAACTGCAGCAGCTTGCGTGCGCTCGACGGCGAAAGGCTCTCCACACTTACCAGGATCAGTGTGTTGTATTTACGTGGCCCGTAACAGAGCTTCCTTCCCTTAACAGTAGCATTCTGCAGAATTCTTTCGGATATATAGTCACAGCCGCTGCCGTTTTTCGCAATTGCCTCCCATACAAGTGAGAGATGCTCGGCATGAAGCACTGACGGGAAAGGCTCATTCTGCATCCCGATCAGGCTCCACATATCAGCAGTCGGCGGCAGAAGGGCAATACCGGCATACATGTCACAGTGCTGCAGCAATGCCGAAAGTCGTGCCTTATACTCGTTCAGAAGATGAAAATGAGGCCACCAGGTATTATTCTCATTGAAATACCCGCCGTACCTTATCCATCCCGGCCACGGTGCTTCCGGCGGGGAGTAATTGAACCCGTGGAATACTGAATGTGTTACCCCGGAGATTATGCTCTGGTCACTGCCCACCTTCAGATTTTCAAGTGATGTATTGAAGACGGTGTACGTGTCGGTCATCTCCTCGCAGCTTATAAGCCTTTTGCCAGCAAGGTGCGCTGCGGATGAGACGTATTTGTTGACCATTGTATAGGCTCTGCCGCGGCGGTAGTCGCTCTCGGGCATCTCCTCTCCTATCCGGTGCTTGAGCCAGTTCATGGTCCATGACTCCCCCTCGGGAATATCCACGGCCATGCTGCTCTCCAGCGGGAAGAAGCCCCTGCCATAGGCCTGCATGCGTGATCTGACGCCCAGATCACTGCACCACAGCGCAAAGCTTTTCAGGAATCTCTCCTCAAGCAGTTCGGCCTTTGTTGTCTCAAAATCATACCGCATCCGGCTGATCATATCCCTGATTACCGGGCTGAATCCGGATCCGTAGTTCCAGTCTGTGACATTCCCCATTGAGCCTGTCCTGAAGAGAATGAAGGGCAGGAAAGGATAAATGTCATAACCACGACGCCTGAAAAATTCCTCCCTCATGTCACCGGTCCAGTTGGATCCCTCGAGCTCCATGCTGTCAGTAAACAGGGCACGCAGGTGTGATGACAGCGGTCCTGTCACAGACTCAATGGTACCGGACATTTCACCCAGGTACCTCCTGACTGCCTTCTCATTGTAGTGATCCAGCACCGGGCCGCTGGCACCCGGGGTGCCGTTGATCACCTCCATGAAACCGCTCACCTGCACAAGTGCATAAAGCGCATGATCACCCTCCGGGATAAAAATGTCAAAGTACTCCTCTTCTCTCCTGTCTGACAGGTCAGTGATCTCATCAGTTGTGGAGAGCGGATCAGGAACCAGCAGCAAAGACAACAAAGTATGCTTCCTCCCTGTCCGGGGAGAGCTGACAGCCGGTCCCGCCTCCAGGAAAATCTCATCGCGGGAAACCGGATGAGTGAGAGGACCTGTCAGCTTTTTCACTGCTATCACAACGATCTGTGACCACTCCTCTTCGGCGAGATCTTCGGAGCCGAAAGGCCATCCCGATCCAACGATCAGATCGCAGGTCATCCCAAGCCTCTTCGCCTCCTCAAAGGTCACCGCCAGCATCGCGCTCCATTCTTCGCTGAGCCATCTGAGGGAAGGCCTGCCCAGGTCATCACCCTTAAATCTTGAAGGGAACGCCACCGGATTGATCTCAACCCCTCCGATACCTGCCGCCTTCAGCAGCTGAAGCTCCCTTACCAGTTCGCCTGCTTCAACCTTGTTGCCGTTCCACCACCACCTTACGAAAGGCCTATAGCCGGAGGCAGGGTCACGGAACAGCTCATACAATCCGCTGCCGGCTGGATGCAACACCGGATCCGAAGGTGAGGATGCAATCAGTGACAGCCGGCCGGGTATCATCCACCACGCCGCCGCCAGGGTGCTTCCCGATATGAACCTTCTCCTATCCATCTGCACGGAATTGAAACTCCCTGAATATGTCCCAGTGCCTTCCGTTATGCTTCAGCAGGAAGAGGCTGTTCACCCGGAATGACCCGATGAATTCCTCATCCTGATATTCAGGCCAGGCTTCTGCAAAGGCCTGCTTCGTAAGATCTCTCGTGGCAACCGTCATATGAGGCTGGACGCTCTTCATGATTTCGCTGTCGTCAAAACCAAGGCTTTCCAGGAGAATTGCCTTAAGCCGACGGTGCAGTTCAATGACAGGATCCGGGTTGACCAGTTTGATGAAAATAACCCTGGGAGCAAAGCATCCGAAACCGTCAAGATGCAGATGAAATGGGGCTACGCCCGCTGTAAACCGGTCGAGTTCTTCTATGATGGACTGTTCCGCGGCTGTCTTCCTCCTGAAGGGCATCTGTAACGTAATGTGTGCCGGTGATTTCAATGCATGGCCTGCATTAAATTCCGCCTTCATTCTTTCCTTGATCATGAGTACCCTATCCCTCAGTTCCTTCCCGGGAACCAGGGCTATGAAGTAGAGATTGGCGTCAGGATCATGCATGGGCTCAGCTGGTAATGCCCTCACCGTTTTTCTTCCAGAAGAACCGGAGCATGATGTATCCTCCGATACCAGACACCAGTGATCCGGCCATGATCCCGATCTTCGCCGAATCCATGAGTACAGCAGCGTTTGAAAATGCCAGGTTCGCGATGAACATCGACATTGTAAACCCTACCCCGGCAAGCATGGCCGTACCGAATATCTGACCGAAATTGACTCCCTCAGGCAGGCTGGCAATTCTGAACTTCAATCCTGCAAACGAGAAGAGGGCCACACCGACTGTCTTCCCCAGGAAGAGGCTGACAGCCAGGCTGGTGATAAGCGGAATATTCGGATCCATACCGGCGCGAAAGGCAACACCGGCATTGAAAAAGGCAAAGACAGGCATTATAAAATATGCTACCCAGCCGTTTAATACGTGTTCGATATGCTGCAGTGGCGACTGCACCTTCTCCGTCCACTGCTCAATGTCATCTATACGCTCAATCTGTGCCGGAGTCAGCAAGGGCGTCCTGTCAGAATCATGTTCCCTGAATTCATCTGCAATCCTGCACATCTCCTCGGTGAATGTATGAGCGTCTGTCTTCTGCCTCAGCGGCACCGTGAAGGCCAGAAGCACACCGGCAATTGTAGGGTGAATGCCCGACTTGAGAAAGAAATACCAGATAATTAATCCGCAGGCCAGGTGCAGGTACTTGGGAAACAGATTCAACAGGTTCAGTACTACAAGGAGCGCAAGTGGTATCGCTGCCCATAGCAGCATCATCCAGTCAATTGAAGAACTGTAGAACAGGGCTATCACAAGAACGGCACCTATGTCATCAATAATAGCAAACGCTGCCAGAAAGACCTTGAGACCTACAGGGACCCTCTTGCCCAGCAGCTTCAGTATGGCCAGCGAAAAGGCAATATCGGTAGCCATCGGTATGCCCCATCCATGTGATGCCTCCGGATTTTTGTTAAGAACCAGGTATAACACCACAGGAACAAGCATCCCTCCAAATGCGGCTACCAGCGGCAGGGCAGCCTTCGATGGCGAGTTCAGCTCCCCTATCATCAGCTCCCGCTTTATCTCCAGCCCGATCATGAAGAAGAAGATCGCCATCAGCCCGTCATTAACCCAGAGAATCAACGGCTTATTCAGACTGAAGCTACCCGCCCCGAACCCAAACTTCGTCTCCCTGATACTGTCATATAAATCGCCCAATGGAGTATTGGCAAATATCAGCGCAACAATAGTAGCACCAAACAGCAGAATACCGCCAAGACTCTGTGAACGGTCAAATTTCTGGAAAGCGGTCAGGATAAGGCTCTTCATTTACACAAAATTACAAGGGAAATTACTCAAACCATGTCTTGATGAACACCTCACGGTCATGCTGGAGGTCGGTTGCCCTGTATGAAACAGCAGCGTTATTCTCGAGAATATAAACCCAGTAGCCTGAAACAATTCCGGGACTGTAATAAACCCTCCTGAGATAGAGTCTGTCTCCTGCTTCAAAATCGCATTTCTTGCCGTATGCCGAAATCTTGCCATACTGGTTTTCAAGTGTGGTCTTGATCCAGATTATATTCGGTCCCTCGTAGTTTTCCGGCCCGGTATGACGGTACTCAATGAAATCGCCCACATACTTTCTGGTCATAATCAGGTCATCCTCCGGAACTGCAGAAGAACTCTTCCTCAGAGAGCTGCAGGATGCCAAAGTGGCTACAAACATCAGTAACAGTGCTTTTTTCATCCGTTCACTGGTTAGTCCGACTAATGCACGGATCTCTCCCGGGGAGAGAACGGCCTGATAAAGTTACAATTTT
This sequence comes from Bacteroidales bacterium, assembly GCA_034002785.1. Classification (GTDB taxonomy): domain Bacteria; phylum Bacteroidota; class Bacteroidia; order Bacteroidales; family VadinHA17; genus SR-FBR-E99. Next base: position 29,740 of record JAVEZX010000001.1, on the reverse strand, counting down.
TTTGCGACCCTGAACGGGATTACTTTTCTTCCGCGCCGTCCGTCAGAGGCAGTGAACTCCGTGATCACCAAAAATTCCCCTGCCTCGTCAGAAGTCCAGAAATCCACTGCAGCCTCGCCATGGGAATCAGTCATGACTGAAGGATTCCAGTAGAGGGTGTTCCGGTAATCGGGAATCCTGCTTAACCTGAGTGAGTCGGTAGAATAATCAGGTGCGAAAATATCGTAGCTGTCGAGAAGCATATCATACTCCTGCCTCAGGATTGACCTGTCAAACTCCATCGCACTGAGGTCTCCCTTGTGCGAAACGATGTTGATGATGCCATCCGTCACAATGTCGCCAGTAAAGTACCTCACGCTCAATACCTCAACCTTTTCTATCCGGGAAGAAGGGATGTCAAGCAGTTTATCGAGATCATATACCGGCACCCCGTCAAGGATTACCAGGGGTGGTGAATTGAATGAGATACCCGGATATCGGTTGGTAAGTGTCAGAGTCAGGTTTTCCTCCCTGCCGCCTGATGCAAGGCCCGGTACCAGTTCCTTGAATACCTCCCTCAGTGTGGAGAGCTGTATATAGTCTGAAAGTATCACGGTCCGGTCAGGTTCGCCAAAGAATCCCGGAAAATTTCCGCTGAAGAGTCTTGCGCTCCGCTTCCTCAGGAACGGGTCATAAATATTGCTGACCTGCATGCTTACTATTGCATCATTCAGCTCATCAAGCCTTGTTGTGTCAGGATAGTACGGGCCGGGCACCTGCCTGAGCCTCATCTCAAAGAGAAACGGATCAATGAGATCGATGTAATAACCTCTTTCGGCAGGCCTCAGTCTCTGGATTACGATCTCCTTCCTGCCATATTCCATGACAGGAAACCTGAACCGTCCCTCACTGTCGCTCTTTGTGAAGGTGCACCTGGCTGACCTGCCGACTATCGAAAGGGAAAGGTCCTCTCCGGCAAGCGGTTCATCCGTCTCGCTGTCCCTGACAACGCCTGAGATCAGATGACCTTCCGGCTCGGGAAGGTAGACTATATCGCCTTGTGCGCCTGAGGGAACGCGAAGATCACCGTTCTCCTCACTGAAGATCAGGTAATCATTAATGCCCGGCAGTTTCATTTCTGTTCTGAAAGCCTGAACCGACGGAAACTGCAGGTTACGGGCGAATTCGTCAAAACGGTGCTCATTGACGAGCACAGGCTTCACAACAGACACCGACATAACACCTGCAAGTGTTTTCCCGTTCCCGTCAGTGGCCCTGACTGAGACCTCTGCCTTATCACGGAGAGAGATAGTGGCGGAACTGATGCTGACATCAAGCTGCAGCCCGGGTATCCTGGAGTGATAATACCACCTGGAAGCAAGCTCCCTCCCCTGCATATCGGCGACCGTTATCCTCGCCAGCCCCTCCGGCAGGGTTCCTGATTCAAAAGTCACATCCTGGCTACCGGCAGCATATACCTCCTTTACTACTGGCGAAAAACAGACCGGGGCAATGATCACTTTCACCATTCCCGGGGTATAACCGGCACTTGCAGCCAGGCGAAGGATCACTCCGCCTTTATTGTCCTGCGGGCTTGCATAAAATGTCACTCCTGCAGCCTGCACCCGTGGCATCTCAAAACGCCTGCCGGCTCCTGTCCTGTCAGTTGTGATAAGGCTCAGCCGACCCGCATCAGGCGGCGTCAGTGTGAAAAGCGCAGATCCGAATCTGTCAGTGCTGAAAACGGCAGCCGTATCGCCGGAGGCTGTTAGAACCGTGCCACGCGTAACAACCGGATCGCCGGCGTCATTGAAGCATCTGATTCCTACACGGCTCTGCAACCCTGCCACCAGAGCACCTGTCTCAGGAAAAAACACCACGCTGTCAGCCTGGTGATCAGATGGAGGTATCTTTATCGAAGCCAGGCTTCTGAAAGGGTTGATGACTGTAATCATCCGGTAGGCAAACAGCGACTGCGGATAGTTTTTCATCAGGCTGGTGAAGGAGCGGATGAAGTAGTTACCCGTGCGAAGGGTGTCAGGTATCCTGAATGCCCCTGCCCCGGTGAAACCGTCACTACCTGCCCTGACCTGTACAACCGGGGTTCTGTGACTGTCCAGAAGATCAACGTACACAACCCTGCTTATGGTTCCCGGCGTGTGAGTGAGACGCCCCACCTGCGTAACGCTGAACAGTACCTCCTCCCCGGCAACATAGATATCCCTGTCTGTAACAAGACGGATCTCCTCCGGATTCAGCAAGACCTTCCCCGGAGCATTGCTGAAGTTAACTGCTCCCTGGCCGCAAAGCGAAGCCGATACCAGCAGCAGGAGGCAAAAAAAGCACATCGATTTCTGCGTAAGGCGGAGAATGCTATTATTATTATCAGGCACTATCATCCGTTTCTTGTCTTAATCGAGATCAACCCAGAACCATGGCCTGAGAAGGCTCCCCCGCCGGGTGCAGTCAGCACAGTCAGGCCTTACAAAGATCAGCCGGAAGAGCAAATTATCCTTATCAAAGATCGGACCTACAAAAGCGTAACCTGAGTTAAGAAAACCAGCATAGATCTCATTAAAGGTATACCCTTCACCGGGGGAGGTGGGAGGATAATCTATCTCGCCCTTTTCCTGCCTGTCACATTCATAATTATACAGCGGAAGATTCAGGGCAGCAGCCTCCCTCAAGGTTACATATATACGCTTCTGTTTCACCCCGGAAACCTGGAAATACCCTATAACCTGGTCATCCGGGTCAGCCAGGTTCTTTATATTGCTGAATACCTGGAAAGGCTGCTTGTCAAAAATATCACCACCGGCATCGTTGATCTCCGTCATCAGATGCCAGAACTCATATTCCTCAGCCGAAAGAGACATCTGCTTCACACCAAGACAATACTGAATCAGCAGCCTGTCACTCTCCCTCGAAGCGACGAACAGCACCGGCTTCATGATAAAATCGCCGATGTGGCCGGATACAGTATTTTCAATGTCGATGATATCTGAACTTGTATGGGCATAACAGGTCCTGTTGATCGTCTGAAGGGGAACAATTGTTGAATCGTTGAAATACCTGAACAGAGCCGGATCCGGAACCGAGAACTTCCACCACTCTTCATATGACCAGCGATAATAGCTTCCCGGTTCCTCGTTCTTCGTATCAATGTAGAAGCTTATTCCCTCACGGAATTCGCCCGTCTGCTCAGAGAAAACCTGGTCCACACCGTAATAGATGCTGTCAATATCAGGTACCGGATGCATCAGGCAGGGACTCGACTCATATTTATTCCCGTCCCCGGTCTCAATGACAAGCTGATAGGTCCTGCCCACCTCTGCCCTGAAGGTGAGAGAGTCAGTATGGTAGTCTCCCGGGCTTCGCTCCCTAAGTAATGCAGAGGTACCCTGGTCATCGGTGATTGTAACTGTTGCTCCTGATACCATCATCGGATCCGAGTCAGGGTAAAGCGTGGTGCGCGTGAGATGCACGTAGCTTGAGGTAATCTCATCAGTGAGAAGTGCGTCAACCACAAGCAGGGATTCGAAGGCCTTCAGCTGAGGAGTGTAGGGATCAATGCATGTCAGCATTGTAAAGGATATGACCAACGCAAAAATAATCCTGTGCCATCTTTTAATCATGGTCCTTCGCTGTATAGTCAGTCCGAGTGTTGTTAGTTTCTGAAGAATTGACAAAAATAGAACTTAATCGCTCCCCGATATCACGATTTGCCGAAAAATAAGACGCTGCAAACATTAAAATTTGTTAACTGTCCTGCAATTAGAAATAATATTTGTTATTTCGGCATTGCTTTTAGCCTCCCGATCTGAAATGAAAAATATATACCTGCTTGCACTTCTCTTCAGCCTTACTGTACAAGGGTATGCGCAGCAGGCAACCACAGGCACTCCGGACAGGAGACCAGACCGGTTTGCTGCGGTTGAAGCTGCTCAGAGAGAGTTGCTGGACAGCATCTATGCAGTCCGTACCGGCACCACACACGCATTTATCAACGGAGCCGAATACTACCCCTACCACTACCGGGCCAAAAACAAGCCACTCCTGTTCTACGGTACGGAGCGCACCTCTGACATCATCGTCAAAGGAAGAAAATACGATGACCTGGTGCTTCAGTATGATACCTTTACAGATGAGGTTATCTTTTCCGAGATGGACAATGGTTTCGGACAGAACCGCTATAATATTTCAATCACACGTGACTTCATCAGCGCTTTCACCCTTTTCTTCCGGACAGACACGCTCCGGTTCAGATACCTTAATGACAGTGATACAGGCGGTGACATTCCTTCAGGATTCTATGAGATGGCCTATGAAGGACCAACAGGCTACATTATCAGGCACAGGGCAGTTGTGCATCAGCGCAACGGAATCGATGAATACTACTATTCTCCCGTCGGGTACGTCAAGACACCGTCAGGATACAGCAAAATAACATCCGGAGGTAAACTCGCGAAGCAGTTCGGCCCTGACTCAGAAGTGATGAAAAAAATTGTAGCCCAGCGAAAAATCAAACTTCGCAAAGCAAGCAAAAGACAGATAATCAATATTTTACAATCATTCGACAATCAACGCGGGACCGCCCGGGAATTATGAAAAAGAACCTCCTGATAACGGTTTTGCTTGGAATTTCACTGTACACATCCGGTCAGGTCAACAACCTTACCTTCCAGTTCAACAGGATTCTCTTTGATGACTTCGTTGATACACTCGAAAGGAAAGTACCGGTAAGGGTCTATTATTCACCCAGGTGGACCGACTCACTCTATCTCAATGTCTCTGCCGAGAATGCCACACTTGAGGGGGTGCTTGACAACAACCTCCGGCGTGACGGCCTGCTGTTCATGATCACCCCTGACAACAGGATCATTCTGTCGAAAGGCTACGCCATCAAGACAAACTTTGCCAGGGAGTATGAGACCTATATCAGGGAAAGGTATGCAGAGGCGGCCTCGGCTGAATTCCTGAGGCCTGCCGCTCAGGATGAGCAGTCTGTGGTCAGCGATGATTACCGGCTCTTCAGGATAGGCAGGCCCTCTTCCGAAGGGATGCCGGAAAGAGTCACCCTCACCGGTGTGGTCAGGGATGCCTTTGACGGCACGGGAATGCAGAGTGTGGTTGTCTATGTTGAGAAGCTCCGTTCAGGCGCAATGACCAACAGTACCGGCTTCTACTCGCTCTCCCTTCCTCCCGGCCAGTACAGGATCGAATACAGGATGATGGGAATGAAATCCGCCATCAGGAATGTGCTGATCTATTCTGACGGCTCCCTCGATGTATCACTGACGGAGAGCCCCAGCGAGATTGATGCGGTATTTATCTCGGCCAACCGTGACAACAACGTCAGAAACACACGGATGGGAACTGAAAAGATAAGCGTAAAGATGCTTAAGCAGATACCCCTCGGCCTCGGAGAGGCGGACCTGCTTAAGAGCACCCTTATGCTGCCGGGCATCCAGACGGTGGGTGAGGCATCGGCAGGCTTCAACGTGCGTGGCGGCAGCACTGACCAGAACCTTGTCCTGCTGAACTATGCCCCGATAATAAATTCATCGCACTTCTTTGGCTTCTTTTCGGCCTTCAACTCTGACATGATTACAGACGTAACCCTTTTCAAGAGCGGCATGCCGGCAAAATACGGGGGAAGACTCTCTTCCGTGATGGAGATAATCCCGGCAGAGGGCAACCGTGACAAGGTAAAGGTAAGCGGTGGCATCAGTCCCGTTACCGGCAGGCTGATGATTGACGGCCCGCTCTTCAGCGATAAGGTCTCCTTTATAATCGGCGCCCGCTCCACCTACTCCGACTGGCTTCTTGGTATGCTCAACGATGAGAGGCTGAAGAAGAGCTCCGCCGGATTCTATGATCTCCAGGGAAGCCTCACCGCCGACATAAACGAGAAAAACTCTGTCTCTCTCTCCGGATATTACAGTGACGACAGGTTCGATTACTTCATGGAGAGCGGTTTCAGATACGGTAACACTGCCGCTACCCTCAAATGGAAACACTCCTTCGGCAAAAGACTTACAGGCCAGTATTTCGCCATCCTGAGCAACTACAGCTACCGGCTGACATCATCAGCCGATTCGCTTGAATCCAGCAATACATATTACAGGCTGGACCAGAAGATAGGCAGAGCCGATTTTACATTCCTCAGCTCAGCCAAAAACAGGATGGAGTTTGGTTTTGATGCCACGCTTTACTCACTTGAGCCGGGCAGACGAGAACCATTAGGCGACTTTTCGGAAGCAATTCCGATGGAATTGCAGAGCGAAAAGGCACTTGAACCCTCACTCTACCTCAGCGACGAGATTGAGATCACTCCCTGGCTTTCAGTATCCGCCGGGGTGAGGGGAACACTCTATACAAGCTTCGGTCCGCGCAGCGAATTCATTTATGCCGATGGACTGCCCAGAAGCACCGAAACAATAACGGATACGGTGGCTTACTCAAAAAAAGATATTGTAAGCACCTACCCGGGCCTCGACTTCAGATTCTCCTCCCGCTTCATGATGGGCCCCGGCGCCTCACTGAAGATCGGAGCACAGAGAGCATACCAGTACCTCCACATGATCTCAAACACTACCTCGATGTCCCCCGTCGATATCTGGAAGCTGAGCGACACATACATAAGGCCTCAGAAAGGTGACCAGGTATCAGCCGGATTGTATTTCAACTTTGACAAACGGGCCATCGAAACCTCCGTTGAGGGATACTACAAATGGCTCACCAACACCCTTGACTATAAGGGAGGCGCCGAACTGCTCATGAACCCGGCCCTCGAAGCAGATATTATAAACGGCGACGGCAAGGCCTACGGCGTGGAACTGATGCTGAAAAAACAGTCCGGCAGCCTCACTGGCTGGGTCAGCTATACCTGGTCAAGAGTCTTCATGAAGGTAGACGGCCAGTTTGAGGAGGAAAAGGTCAACAGGGGAAGATACTTCCCTGCCAACTACGATAAACCTCATGACCTGAAGATAGTCCTGAATGCAAAGGCCTCAAGGCGGTTCAACCTGACATCCAACTTCGTTTACAGCTCCGGAAGACCTATCACATACCCTGTGGCGTTCTACCAGTTCTACAACTCAACTCACGTATACTATTCCAACAGGAATGACTACCGTATACCTTATTACATGAGGCTTGACCTGGCTGCCACGATAAACGGCAACCTCCAGGCCAAAAAACTGAACCACTCTTCGTTTACCGCCACGGTTTACAACGTCCTCGGAAGGAAGAATCCCTATTCGATATTTTTCAAGAATGAGAACGGCTTTATCAAAGGCTACCAGATGACAATCTTTGCAAAGCCCATCTTTATGCTGACCTACAACTTCAGGATCTTCGGCAATGCCGAAGGCGATTTCTAGGGTTCCCAGTCAACCAGTGGGGAGCGGTAGAAGTTTATATCCATTATCTGCATGCGCTTCCCGTGCGAGGCAAGACGTGTCCTGTACTCCTCCCAGCTGCGCATCCATGCCTGGGTCCAACCGATCTCGGCATACCCCGGAAGACGCGGATAGATAAGGTATTGAGCCTCTTTTTCGGTTGAAATAGTCTCAGCCCAGAGCGGAGCCTCAACCCCGACGATGTTTTCCCTTGTGATCTCGGGGACCAGTGTGGCGGGATCCCAGTTGTACGCATCATCGACCTCGATGTAGGCCGCCCAGTGCAGTCCGAAAACAGAGGCAGTGTCATACTGCATATCGGAATAGGCATACTTGGACGGTGACATCAGCACCTTCGCCCCCTGGCTGATCCCTTTGATTGCATTCTCGGCCCGTGCCCAGTACTGGACAACAGCGCCTGGCTTCAGGGTTGAATGGGCAATCTCATCCCACCCTATGACTTTCTTCCCGTGTGACTCAACTATATCCTGCACCCTGTTGACAAAATAGATGTAGTCATCAATTTTGGTTGAATGTGATTCGTCTCCCCCTATATGGAAATACTCCCCCGGGGTCAGTGCTGCGATCTCACGCACCACGTCATCCACAAATTTGTAGGTGATTTCTGAACGGGTGTCAAGAGTACTGAATCCCACATTAGTTCCTGTGTAAGGCTCCGGAGCCTTTCCGTCCATGTTGAGCTCAGGGTAAGATGAGAGAGCTGCGTTTGTATGACCCGGCATGTCAATCTCGGGAATGATTGTAATAAACCTGTCAGCAGCGTACTTTACGATATCAGAATACTCTTCCTGGGTATAGAAGCCGCCTTCACCGCCGCCAACCTCTGTTTTGCCGCCATGGGCCGTCAGGTTGGGCCATGATTTGATCTCTATCCTCCATCCCTGGTCATCCGAGAGGTGCATATGCAAAACATTGATCTTGTACAGAGCCAGCTGGTCAATGTAACTCTTGATATCCTCCGGGCCGAAGAAGTGACGTGCCACATCACGCATAACCCCGCGATATCCGTACGAGGGATAATCGCGTATTGTCCCGGTGGGAATTACCCAGGGCACTTCCTGAAGGGTACCGGCTTCAACTTCATGGGGCAGCAACAACCTTACCGTCTGGATACCGTAAAAGACTCCTGCCGGTTTGTTTGCGTTGACGGTGATTAACTTATCTGTTATTACAAGCTCGTATCCCTCATCTCCGAGCTCGGGGTCCCCCTCCTTAAGGCTGAGAAGAATGTCTCCCCTGCCTGGCTTGCCGCCATCTGTGATCACCTTCAGGTCAAGACCTGTGGAGGGATTCAGCTTTTCTGCAAGGTAGTTTCCAATGAATGCAAGTTCAGCCGGAGCGCCCGGCATGACATAAATGTCGCTTTTCTGGGTCAGGGTGAATGATTCTCCGGTGGCAGTTACTGAAACCGGTTTCGGGATGATGCTGTTTCTGGCAAGATCTGTCGGCTCAGAGGCGCTGCCTGCACAACCGGTCACAAGTACCGCTGCTGTGGCTGCAAGAATGAGAGATTGCATTTTCATCTGTATTCCGTTTTTTCTTTTACAGTGTTAAATCTGCTTGGTTTCAAATATATGTTTTTTGCATCAGTAATTAAACCGTATTGTTCATCCTTTAACCGATTGCCGGATCCGAATACCTGCCGTGAGGTGCAATTTCATTTAATTCGTAAATTTGTCTTTACCGCTATGAAGGTTATTGAACCCAAAGATCTGGAACCGTTGTCATTCCTGTTCAGAGGCAGAAATGGCCATCGCCTTGCTGATAATGTCATCCATCTGCTTGCAATAGATAAGATCAACAGGGTATATGAAAATTCAGGTGCCTGGACTGGTGCAGAATTTACTTCGAGACTTCTTGATGACCTGGGGGTGAATTATGTCGTGGGGAATGCACAGATAATCAATGAATTGCCTGACGGCGCCTTCATTACAATCTCAAATCACCCTTACGGAGGCCTGGACGGAATCATGACGATTGACCTGATGGCCAGGCTGAGGCCAGACTACAAATTCATGGTCAACAGGATTCTCTCGCTGATCAAAACCCTTGAAGGGAATTTCATCTCAGTGGTTCCGGCAGGAAACAAAAAGACCGGCATCAAGGCTGCCAGTATAAAGGGAATACGTGAGGCCCTGGAGCACATTCGCAACGGGCACCCTCTTGGTTTCTTTCCCTCGGGAGCCGTATCCGATTTCACCCTCAGAGATATGAAGGTGAGGGACCGCAAATGGCAGGAGAGCATCCTCCACCTGATCTCAAGGGCGAAGGTGCCGGTCCTGCCTCTGCGATTCTTCGATAAAAACTCGGCGTACTTCTACTTCCTCGGACTTATCAACTGGAGGATCAGGTTGCTGAGACTGCCGTCCGAGGTCTTCAACAAACAGGACCGGGTACAGCGAATCGGCATTGGTGAGATAATCAGTCCGGGGGAATTGTCGGATTGCCCTGATCTCGCATCACTGGGCAACTTTCTCAGAAAAAAAGTATATGGAATGCCCATGCCGGAGGAGTTTGTTCCTGGTAATTTAGTTTAACTTAGTTCCAAATTCCCCATATGCCTGAAAGGAAGAGACACGGAAATAACCTGAAATCTCTGTTCAACGGTGAGGTTCTTAAGAATGTCTTCGCTGACAGGGCCAGAACCAACCTCCTGAAGAAACAGGAACAGATGGCCATCTCATGGCTGGTAAAGAGGATCCCTCCCTTCATTACATCGAATATGCTCACTGGCATAGGGTTCTTCGGGAACATTATAGTTGCAGGAAGTTTCATCATGGCGTCATACTTCAGCAGGCTTTTTCTGCTCCTGGGCCTGGTCGGATTCTGTATCAGCTGGTTCGGAGACTCACTTGACGGCAGGCTTGCATACTTCAGAAACAAACCCAGGAAGAATTACGGATTCACCCTTGACATCACAATTGACTGGATGAGCATCATCCTGATCGGTTTCGGCTATATGTTCTATGCTCAGGGCGCTTGGATACTGCTGGGTTATGGCTTCGTTGTACTTTACGGCTGGGAGATGATAATAGCCCTTATCCGCTATAAAATCACAGGCAAATACTCAATCGATTCGGGAAAACTGGGGCCAACGGAGGTCAGAATCGTTGTCGGCCTGATCATGATCGCTGAGGTGCTGCTGCCCGGATCTCTAAACTATTCAGCATGTTTTGTGGTTGTTGTACTCTTTTTTGTCAATGTCATCGACACCAAACGGCTGCTGCGGGTGGCTGATGAAATTGACAAACATGAAAGACAAGAGAAAACTTGATTATCTTTAAAACCACTCAACCTGACTGAAATGGGAGAAATTATCGTTAAGGAGGTGACAACCCGCAGGGACCTCCGTGAATTTATCTATCTGCCTGAAAAGGTACATAACAATGAACCTGACTGGCTCCCTCCGCTCTATATGGATGAGTGGGAACTTTACGACAAAAAGAAAAACAAATCGTTCGGATATGCTGACGGCCTGCTTCTTCTGGCTTACAGGGACAACAAGCCTGTCGGCAGGATTATGGGTCTCATAAACAGGAGATACAATGAGATCAACCATGAAAACCACGGCAGGTTCTGCTTTATGGAGTGCTACAATGACCAGGAAGTTTTTCATTCACTTATCAGCAGGATTGAGGAATGGGTCAGGGAAAACGGAATGACAAGACTGGTTGGGCCGCTGGGCTTCTCCGACAAGGATCCGCAGGGATTTCAGACAGAGGGATTTGAATATCCGCAGTTCATCACGAGCGCCAATAACTCTCCCTATATGGTTTCTCTGATAGAAAACGAGGGTTATACAAAAAAGATTGACCTCGTCAACTATTTGGGTGACATCCCGAAAGAGTTCCCGACTGTGTACGAGAGGGTGCTTGAGAGAATTGACCGCAACAGGGAGTTTGACATCATTGAGTTCAGGAGCAAAAGCAAGATGAAGCCATACATCATTCCCATCCTGGAACTGATGAACGAAACTTTCGCTGAGATTTACGGCTTTGTTCCCCTCACCGACAAGGAAAAATCAGATTTTGCAGCGCGATATCTGCCCATACTTGATCCTAAATTCATCAAGGCTGTGGAGAAGGATGGCCGGCTGATAGGCTTTGCAATTGGAATGCCTGATCTAAGCGCCGGTATCAGGGCATGCCGTGGAAGACTGCTGCCGTTTGGGTTTCTAAAAGTGCTGAGAGAATCCAGGCGCTCACGCAAGCTAATCATGATGCTCGGCGGAGTACGTAAGGATTTCCGGGGGAAGGGAATCGATGTGCTTATGGGTGTGAAAATCCTGCAGGACGCCATAAACAGCAGGATGGAAACCATTGACAGTCACCTTGTTCTGGAAGACAACCTTAAGATGAGGGGCGAATATGAGAGGATTGGCTGCAAGGTTGTCAAGAAGTTCAGGATTTATCAGAAAGAACTATAATCCTTTTTTTTAAGAATATTTCTTATGCACTTTATTAGGAAATCCCTTGCAGGATTCTCCTTTTTATTATATTAGTGCTCTTCAAACCTAAAAACCTGATTCTATGAAAAAAGCTGTAATGCTATTTGTCCTTGCATTGCTTGCCCAGGTCCTGGTTGCACAAGAGGTTACGGTACAGGGACGCGTGACCTACCAGGCCGACGGGAGTCCTCTCCCCGGGGTGACCATTATGGTAGTCGGAACAAATACCGGGGTTCTCTCCGGTGTTGACGGCACCTTCTCCATTCCTGCAAGAATGGGGTCAACACTGAGGTTCTCCTTTATAGGGATGACCCCGGTTGAGGTGACAGTAACATCCTCCTGTTTTGTGCGAAAGACACCCAAAATTAGGATGAGCTTATTAATTCAATAATTCTTTGTTGAAGGGGATTGTTATGTGGCCTAAATGATGACTGACTACCATCATCACCAGGGATTATAATCTCATATATCTTGTTTATCTGCTCAATGGCCTTCTCGACGGATGTTTTCAGGTTATTAGCATATAGCAACCTCTCTAACTCCTTGTACATTAGATAAGCCATGAACGAGATGCATATATGAGATTCAATCCTGTCTCTGCGACGATGATATACTGGCCTTATTTGCAGGTCGGTCTTTGATATCCGGAACGCCTTTTCAATTTGCCACAGATCCCTGTATCTGGTCACAACCAACTCTCTGGAGAGATTAGTATTTGTAACGTATCCTTTGATACCATCCCATTTCCTGTCATTATCATACTTCTGATAATCAATGCTGATAGATATATCGCCTTCTAACTTGAGATACTTGTTGTAGCCTCTGTTGTTGAGATTACTTTTTGTCAGTTTACCAGCGTTTATCTGTTTTTCCAGCTTCCTGATTCCTCTTGTGCGGTTAAATTCATCCTTCTTAGCCCGACTCTCGGTATACTCGATAATCAGGCGACTGCCATCAGGTTTTAGATATTCAACCATATCCCCATTTGCCCATTCACGCCCCTGGACAACCTTGACCACTTTGGCTCCTTCATTCTTTACCCGCGCCCCAAGGATAAATTTGTATCTGCGCTTTGTCAGCTCTTCGATATTTGACTTGCTTAGCAATCCAGCATCTGCAACTACAATTGGATGACCTATGGAAAACTGCTTTTCGAACCTCTCCAGGATCGGGATCAGTGTGTGGCCTTCAAAAATATTGCCCTCAAAAATGTCATATCCAATTGGATATCCATTACAGCCAACCAATAAACCCAAGAAGATCTGAGGAAGATGATGTTTGCCTTCTTTGGAGAACCCCGGGATCCTGAGATCATCAGGCTGGCTGCTCTCAAAGTAGATTGTAGTCATATCATAGAATACGATGCCGATCTCTCCGTTAAGCACCCGCTTTGTATAGGCAAACGAAAGATGTTCAATCTGGGATTTATATCTGCCACTGATCTTGTCCAAAAATCGGTATATGGAGTACACCGATATACTATCACGCCCAGTAACACTAAGATATTCACTCAATTTAAGCTTGCTCCCGGGATGGGTCAGCCGGGATATCGCAAGCGCCTTAAGAAGTGGCTCTCCGATAACATCAAAGCCTATACGGGCATACAATTCACTAAAGACAAGGTCAGGCCCGATTACCCTGATACAGTCATTAGTGACATTCTTAAGATCTTCTACTGGCCGGGGATCAAATAAAGTGGGACCATAAATCCTGTCCTTCTCGTATTCAGCTAGTCTCTGAAGCTCTTCCAACTCAACCGGGTCAGTGGAACAGCCAATAGTCCTCACAACTCTGTTTATACGGCCTATCTTCTGGACAATCTGAACACTTACACTGCCACTTCTATTTATTTTCTGCCGCACAAACATTCAGTAAATATAGGCTGAGACACCCACATTTACAATCAAAATTCTCTCTATTCGCTATTAATCAAATAGTTGACTTTTTTGAGGCCGAAAAACCGCACAAAACAGGAAAAAAGCTGTAATGCTATTTGTCCTTGCATTGCTTGCCCAGGTCCTGGTTGCACAAGAGGTTACGGTACAGGGACGCGTGACCTACCAGGCCGACGGGAGTCCTCTCCCCGGGGTGACCATTATGGTAGTCGGAACAAATACCGGGGTTCTCTCCGGTGTTGACGGCACCTTCTCCATTCCTGCAAGAATGGGGTCAACACTGAGGTTCTCCTTTATAGGGATGACCCCGGTTGAGGTGACAGTAACATCCTCAACAGTCAACGTTACAATGGCTGATGAGCCGACAGACCTCGACGAGGTTGTTGTCATCGGTTACGGTGTTCAGAAAAAAGCCCTTGTGACAGGTGCCAACCTGAACGTAAAAGGTGAGCAGATCGCCGAGCTGAATACCTCAACAGCGATGGAAGCCCTTCAGGGTATCGCAACCGGTATCAGCGTTACCAGGAACAGCGGTGCACCGGGTGCCGGAACCAAAGCATCCATCAGGGGCCTTGGCACAATCGGTAACTCGGCTCCACTCTACATTGTTGACGGTGTATCCGTCGGAAACATTGACTACCTGAACTCTTCAGACATCGAGTCAATTGATGTACTGAAGGATGCAGCCTCCTCCGCAATTTACGGATCAAGAGCTGCCAACGGGGTTATTCTTGTTACAACCAAGAAAGGAACAAGGGGCGCTGCCCCTGTCATTTCCTATGATTTCTACTACGGTGTGCAGAACATCTACAAAAAGCTTCCCGCACTCAACGCACAGGAGTATATGTTTATTATGGATGAGGGGCGTGCTAATGACCAGCTCGCGCCAAACAACTGGGAAGAAATTCTTAAAAACAATTCTTATCTGAATAACCCGGTCAACTTCCCCGGAAACCTTGGAACCCAACTCGGCGAAGAGATCTGGACCCGCCTTCAGAATGGCTGGGAAGGTACTGACTGGGTTGATGAGATGTCAATGAAGAACGCACCGGTTCAGAATCACTCCCTTAATATTACCGGTTCATCAAAGGATGTGACCTACGCAATGGGGGTTTCCTACTTTGACCAGGCCGGTATTCTTGGCGGTGACCTCATCAACGCCGGTTACAAAAGGCTTACTGCCCGTCTGAACAGCGAGATGGTCCTCGTTAAGGGAACCACACGTGACATCATCACAATCGGGGAGAACTTCACATTTACAAACTCCCAGAACAAGGGTGTGGGAACAGGTAATATATACTGGAATGATCTCCACAATGCCCTGGTGACCAACCCGCTTCTTCCTGCATACTGGGACAAGTCTCCGGACCCGAACGGCTTTACCCCCACGCTAGAGGGAATTTCACTCGGTCAGCATAACCCACTGGCAATTCTCTTTTATAACCGCTCCAACTACCAGTGGTCAAAGAACAATACTGTCACCGGTAATGCATACATCAACATTGAGCCGATCAAGAATCTGAAAATCAGATCATCATTCGGGATAAACTCATGGTTTGGCAATTCCAGATCATGGTCTCCTACCTACAAGCTTGCCACTCAGTTTAATAACGCCAACGATGCTGTGAATCAGTCAATGTACCAGGGTATAGACTATACCCTTACAAACACTGTTTCCTATGAATTTACGGCGGCAGACCATAAGATCAGCCTTCTGGCAGGAAATGAAATACTTGACAGAATCCTGAATTCCAACGTCGGCGGATGGAAGGCAAATTCGATCTTCGGCAACCCCGACTATGCATACCTTGACAACGTGGTTGCGGGCCAGATAAGTGATATAAACACATGGGGAGCTGACTGGGCTGCCCAGGGCGGCGGACTGTTGTCATACTACGGACGTGTATCCTACAACTTCAAGGAGAAATACATTTTCGATGCCACCTTCCGTGCTGACGGTTCCTCGAACTTTTCAAAAGGCAACCGCTGGGGTTACTTCCCGTCAGCATCTCTCGGATGGATCTTCACCGAGGAAGACTTCATGAAGAACAATCCATGGATCAGCTTCGGTAAGCTGCGTGCCAGCTGGGGCCAGAACGGAAACGAGAGTATTGATAACTTCATTTACAGTTCCAATATTGACTATCTCGACCAGGGATACTATTTCGGCCCTGACAAGCTTGTAACATCACCTACAGCTATTCCGGCCAACGTACCAAATCCGGATGTGACATGGGAGACATCGGAACAGCTTAATATCGGTATTGACGCCCGCTTATTCAACTCAGCACTTGGTGTGTCAATCGACTGGTATAACAAGATGACCAGGGACTGGCTCGTTGTAGCTCCCATCCTTGGCACTTCCGGTGCAAACGCTCCCTTTATCAACGGCGGTGACATAAAAAACACCGGTATTGAATTCACTCTTAACTGGAAAGGCGAAGTCTCAGACTTCATCTATGGCGCAACACTGACCGGTACCAAGAACAAAAACGTGGTTACACGCCTTGCCAATGCTGAAGGTATTATTAACGGTCCGGGGCACGTGCTTTCACAGGGAACTGCCTCCATATCAAGGGTTGAAGTGGGATTCCCCATCGGCTTCTTCTACGGACTTGAGACAGACGGCCTTCTGCAAAACCAGGATGATGTGGATGCATACGTAACACCTGAAGGCCTTCCTTATTTCGAGGATCTGCGCCCGGGTGATGTAAAATTCGTTGATCAGAACCTTGACGGGCTCATTAACGATGACGACAAGGTAATGATTGGCAGCCCGCTTCCGGATTTTGAAATGGGCTTCCAGCTGAATGCCGAATACAAGGGAATCTATACAAATATTACCCTTGTAGGTAAGTTCGGAATGGAAGTGATGCAGTCATACAGATCGTTTGCAGATAACTTCACCCAGAACTATACCACCCAGATCTTCGGACGCTGGCACGGCGAAGGTACCTCCAACAGGATACCGAGACTCGGTTATGCCTCTACCCGCAACACAAACCTGATCTCAGATATATTTGTGCATGATGCCGATTTTGTCAGAGTCAGCAACGTGGTCCTGGGTTACAGGTTCAGCAATCTCCTTAAAAACGTCAAATGGATGAAGACTGCATCTGTCTATGCATCGGTGAATAACCTCTTTACTTTCACAAAGTATGACGGAATGGATCCTGACGTAGGCTATGCTCCGGATGACTTTAGCTGGGCTACAGGTGCTGATCTGGGCCTCTATCCGTTACCGAGAACGGTTATGTTTGGTGCAAGTGTAACATTCTAAATAAAGCACGACGATGAAAAAGATAACCTTAATTATAGTTGCCCTGACGGCCCTGCTGGTAAGCGGCTGCGAAGATTTTCTCGATACACGCAACCTGTATCAGAAAGACCTGACGAACTTCTATAAAACGCCGACCGATATCACTGAAGCAATGGGCGGTGTCTATAACGCTCTCTATGTCGGAGGTGTGTTCAGCGAAGAACACCTCTCTGCAAACCTGATGGCTGACTACATGCTCGGCGGCGGCGGTCCTGATGATATCACCGCAAAAAACTGCGATAACTTCATTGACCCGACTGAAGATACCTACAGTGACCTCTGGAAACAGACCTACAACGGTGTCTACAGAACCAACGCAATCATCGAAGCTCTCACGGACGCTGATTACTCAAGCTACTTCAATACCGAGGCCGAAGCAACAAACTTTATCAATACTGCTATGGGTGAGGCTTATTTCATGAGAGGTTTCTTCATGTACAGGGCCGCAAGGTTCTTCGGAGGAATGCCAATCATACCAAAAACAGACTCTCCGCGCGACGTACCCCGGTCCACCTTTACCGAGACTTTCAGCCAGATAGCAGCTGACTTCATCAAGGCAGCCGAAACAATGCCTGAGATCAACCCCCTTACGACTCCGCTTTCAGAATACGGACACGCCAACGTATGGGTTGCGAAAGCTTATATCGCCCGCGCTTTCCTGTTCTATACAGGCTATATGACAAACATTGAAGGCCAGGCAGCCACAGAACTTCCTCTTCCTGAAGGCGGATCACTTACAAAGGCCCAGGTAGTTGCACACCTTGATGATGTGATCACCAAGAGCAAATATGAACTGACACCAAAATTCGCCAACCTGTGGCCTTATTCCTATGCAAACACAAGTGCAGGCACCGAAGTGCTGCCATGGGCAGTAACCGAAAACCTTGCATGGGTTGGCCAGGATGGCCCGAACTCCACTATAGGTACAGGAAACAAGGAGGTAATGTTTGCTCTCAGGTATGCATTTGGCAACTGGGGATGGAGCGAAGGTCAGAAATACAACAACCGTATCCCGCTGTTCTTCGGCATAAGGGGTAACTCCATGATACCCTTTGCAGAAGGATGGGGCTGGGGCCCGATTCACCCGGTATTCTTCAATGCATGGTCAAACGATGATCCCAGGAAACTTGCATCGGTTCTCGAAATGGGCAAGGCAGAACAGGGTACAGGCGGTTACCAGGCAAACAAGGGTGACCATGAAACCGGCCTGTATAACAAGAAATACTCACACCTGCAGCATGGTGGCGCTGACGGTACGAAAGGTATGTTCTATTATATCTACAACTGGAACAACGGTGACCCCATGCAGCTTGAAACAGCTCAGGACTTCTTCTACCTCAGATATGCCGATGTGCTCCTGATGCACTCCGAACTTACCGAAACTGCAACAGGAATGAATGCGGTCAGGGCAAGGGTCGGCCTCGATCCGGTAACTTACTCTCTTGACAACCTCAAAAAGGAGAGACTCTATGAACTGGCATTCGAGGGTCTCAGGTGGTTTGACCTGGTAAGATGGGGTGATGTTGATGATCCTACCAAAAACTACTTCTCAACTCCCTGTAATGTAATGAACTCAGGAGTTGCTGCAGTATACACGAACAGCTACCGCCCCGAAATAAAGGGATTGGTTCCGATTCCTGAATCCGAGATCCGCCTTTCCAACGGCGTCTATGAACAGAATCCCGGATGGTAACAGGCTTAGTAATAACATGAAATTCATATAATTATGAAAATGAATAAAGCAATAAGCATCATAGTCGGGGCGCTGACAATCTTCTTTGCAGCGTGCGAGCCGATAGAGAACAGGGCTGCCCTCTCAAACAGCTTCGATCCGGATGACATCCAGCTTGAAGTTGTGCAGTCAACTACGGGAGGAAACGAACTCTCAATACGTATGAATACTCCGGGAGTTGCCGGATACTGGGACTACGTGATTGACAGGAAGTTTTCAGACAGGGTGGATGTTATCTTCCCTATACCGGGAACAAGTACCTTCACATTCTATGTCACTACACCATACCTGGATGGCAATGATGTTTCAAACGTCAGCTACATATCCAAATCAGTAGATGTGACAATCACCCAGCTTGATCATGAACTTCCTGAGGCTTATTATAAGCTCGTAGGTGAAAACCTCGAAGGGAAGACATGGGTTTTTGATGGCGTAGGGGGTGATAACGGACTATGGTGGTACATGACAGACCCGGGCAACTGGGGTGCATTGTGGTGGAATGCAGGCGGCACATGCTGCCCGCCGCCAGACGCTGCCGGGATGATAAAGTTTGACCTGAATGGCGGTGCAAACTACACATATTATGCATCTCCCACTGCAGCCCCCGTTACCGGAACCACATGGGCCTTCAATGCCGATTTTACAAAGCTTACACTGAAAGGTGATGCCAATATTCTTGGCTTCACAGATGGTGACGGCAAGGTATTCGAAATCAAGGAATTTACCGCTGACCGCCTGACCCTGTTCGTATCTGCCAGCGGTCATGGTACCGGCTGGGTATGGAAGTTCAAGCCTGCACCTGCAGCTAAATAATTACTGTTTCAAAAAGACTATTCTCAAGTGCCCGGCAAAAAGCCGGGTACTTTTTTTTATTGTAATGGGAAATGATTTCTGTGTTACAGTCGAATGTGTCAGTGCAGAAACGTCACATCACCCACCTTGTCAAAATACTCTCCGTCGGCATACCTGCCGGTAGCCTTCCAGACATATACACCCTGTGGTGCCAGGTTGCCGGCACCGAAATAACCGTCCCACCCCTTTTTAAGGTCATAACTTTCATAGATCAGCACTCCCCACCTGTTGAAGATCTGAAGCCTGTATTCAATGACATTCTCAAAAAACGGTCTGAATACATTATCCATTGATGGATTAATTCCTTCTGTCCATTCCCCGCCGGTGGGGCCTGTTTCATTCCATTTGAAGGCATTTGGATACTTAATGGTGCCGGTCTTCCATTCAACCGTTACCGGAGTCTCCATGGCGGCAGAATCAATGCAGCCTTCATTTGTGGAGACTACAAGTGATACCGTATATGATCCGGGCGATTCATATTTGTGATACGGGTTCTCCTCGGTGGAGGTCTCTCCGTCGCCAAACCTCCATAGCCATGATTCGGCAAAGTATGAATAGCTGTAGAAGATCACTATCTGCTCATTGTTTACCACATGTGTGGGGTAGGCATCAAAGATGGCAGATGGATTCTGGAATACGGTTATTACCCCGTTTCGGACAGACTCACCGGCAATGTTGTGGACGGTCAGTTTCACCAGGTAGGTCCCGGGGACAAAATAAGTGTGTGCCGGATCTTTATCGGATGAGTACTGCTTGTCGCCAAAATCCCAGGTATAGCTCTCACCGTGCTGGCTCTTGTTGATGAACTGTACTGTAAGCGGGGCGCACCCAGTTGTTGCACCTTCAAAATCGGCCACAGGCATCGGGGGCATGATCACACTGACATAAACATCGCGCTGCGCTGCACAACCCCAGCTTTCAGGAGGTATGGAATAGGTCAGCAGATGATTACCGATGCCTGCCGCAGAAGGATCAAACTGGTTGCCGGTGAGAGCAGGCCCTGACCAGGTTCCGCCGGTGGGCCAGGCTGTGAGGCTTACCGGTGGACCATTCAGGAAAAGTGTTCCCGGCCCATCAATAATTATGGAAGGCAGCGGCATGACAGTTATAACAACAGTATCCCATGCCGCACAATCCGTATTAAGGATATCATACCTGATAATATGTCTCCCTGTTCCGGCCAGTGCCGGCATGAACTGGTTACCCACGACACCTGGTCCTGACCATAGTCCGCCCAGGTCACGCGCGGTCAGCGGGACAGCGGGACTGTCCTCACAAAGGGTATCGACCGGATTGATTGTCGCGTCGGGAGTCGCAACGGTAAGTATCGCGGAGTCCGAATCCGTACAGCCGTTTGCATCGGTAATTGAATATGTTATGATATGATTCCCCGAGCCGGCAATGGCTGGGTAGAAAATATTTCCCGAGATACCTGTGCCTGACCATATCCCTCCCGGATCCTGTGCCTGAAGTGTTATTGCCGGGTCGGTTGAACATGCAATCCCTGCGGTGATAATTGTGGCATCAGGAACCGGATAAACGGTTATAACAGTCTGGTCATTATCGCTGCAACCGTCACCGTTGGTTACACTGTATCTTATTGTATGGTTTCCGGGGCCGGCCAGTGAGGGATCAAATATATTGCCGCTCACTCCGTTTCCGGACCAGGTGCCGCCCGGATCAGCAGCCGACAATGCTACCGGGGGTGCATTTGCGCACATCGGGTTAACCGGGGTGATTGTTGCATCTGGGTAGGGAACTATCAGTATCCTGGCAGTGGTTTCCACCGGCGGATAATCGCCGTTGTCACGGTCATGCGGAGGTCCCGGGATCTTGGGATCATCATAAGGATTGCAGTAGTTCCAGTTCCGGAGAGTCACCTCAAAATACTGACCGATAAGCTTGTCATTAGCCACGAAAATCACGTCAGACCATACGCCTGATCCGGTCACGGGTCCGGTAAGCGTAATTACGTTGTCAATGTATGGAAAGGCCCTGTTGTGCCCGTCAATTGTAAGCGGAATCCCGGTCATGGTGTTGTCTGTACCGTAAATCCACTGTATCCACCTGGTGTTGACGTTCGGGTTATCCCTCTCCTGCGGTGGCACACAGTTGAACTGAGTCAGGTCCTGAAAACGGACGTTGGCACTGTTCCCGAAGCATATCGGGTATACTACCGGGTTTATGTGCATATGACCACCGTTGTGGTCATCGTCATCCCAGACGGTGACTATCTGTTCCTGGGATGAAGAAGTACACAGTACCCCGTTGACCATAAGAGTTGCCTGAGGATGATAGTTGCAGACGTTACCTGCTGATGTGTAGGTGTTTATTGAAGTGGCTTCGAAGACTCCGGGCGATGTCTCAACGGCAGGAACCGTGATAACATTGCCATTATTCCAGTCATACCTGATGCTGACCGGGTAACCGTCATCGTTAACCCCTGTATAGCTGACGGTCCAGGTGGCAGTCACCGGGGAACAGAGCTTATCCGGAGTTATATTGTTAGCCTTCGAGAGAATGGAACAGCTCTGCCCATTGGCACTCAAAGACAACAATACTGAAATAATATATAGGATCCATCTCTTCATGAACCGTTTGACTACATACCCTCGCCGGTGTGTAATGCAAATTGTTAAACGGCCCCGACGGCTTCCGGGTTACATTCTGCCCGGATATTTATAAAATCTTTTCAGTCCGGAAGCAAATATTAATAATGTCTTTATAAACATAAGCCCAATTTAGTTGCGTGAATAAAGCAGTATATTGAAGACATTGGATTTAACTTTGTGAGAATGATTTTATAACAAACCATGGCTGGCAAAGAATCACCACCCACGAAGGGGATGTTCCGGCATATCTACCCTTACCTGCTTGTTGTACTGATAATTGGTCTGACAACCCTGGCATGTATACCCTTGTCAAACCCACAGAGTTATCATACAGTCTCCTTCATCCTGTTGTTTGTGGTAGCCATACTGGCAGTATTTCTGGGCATAGGCCCGGTCCTGCTTGCATCAACAATGAGCGCCGTTGCCTGGAACTACTTCTTTATTCCTCCCTTCCATACCTTCCATATCGCCAATACCGAGGACAGGCTGATGTTCGTCTCCTTCTTCATAATTGCACTTCTCAACGGAATTCTGACAAACCGCATAAGGAGGCAGGAAAGGCTGGTCCGGGCCAGGGAAGACGAGACCAATGCTCTGTTTCAGCTCACGGGAGAACTGTCCAAAACAAGAGGCATTGACGGAGTCATGAAGGTGGCAGGTGACGATTTCATGAAACGCTTCGGCGCTGAAGCATGGTTCATAATTCAGGATGGGAATAATAACCTTCTTCCTCCGTCTGCGGATTCAGACATCATTGCGACAGATCGACCTGACCCTGAAATTGCAGGCTGGGTATTCACCAACCGGAAGAAAGCCGGCAGACACACGGGTACAATGAATGAGGCAATCCTTACATACTACCCCCTTACCGGAGCAAGAATAAGTCCGGGCGTTGTGACATTCAAAATTGATGAGCACAGGTTCATAAACAAAGACATATTCTGGGATACCTATTGTACCCACATCGCAAACGCCATGGAACGTGAATTCCTGGGGGAGATGGCAATCAAGGCAAGGGTCCTCGATGAGTCAGACCGCTTCTACGGCACACTTTTCAACCTGATTTCACATGAGTTCAGGATCCCGATTGCTGCAATTATGGGAGCCTCTGATACACTGATGCTTGCGGAGACATCGGAGAGCAACAGGGAGGAACTTTACGGTGAAATATTTAAAGCCTCAGCCAGACTCAACCATCTTACTGAAAACCTTCTCAATATGTCACGAATCGAGAGCGGAAGGATTTCACTGCGTCTCGACTGGCATGATGTGAATGACCTGTTTCACAGGGCCACCCGGAGTCTGAAGCAGGAACTGGAACCCTTCCGACTGGTCACTGTTGTTCCTGATGACATGCCGCTGGTCAGAATAGATTTTGCACTTATGGAGCATGTGCTTATTAATCTGCTGCTTAACTCCTCACAACACTCCAAGCCTGGAACGGAACTGAGGCTGGAAGCCTCTTACAGAAGAAATCATCTGATTATCAGGGTGTCCGACGGCGGCCCTGGATTTCCGCCTGAAGCCCTGCCACGCCTGTTTGACAAATTCTTCCGAGTAGAAGGCTCTCTTGCAGGAGGTCTTGGGCTGGGACTCTCAATAGTTAAAGGCCTGATCGATGTTCATAAAGGCACTGTCATAGTAAGAAATAACGATGACGGAGGCGCACAGTTCACAATCACAATTCCATCAAAGCTCCCTGACATGAATAATCTAAACCTTTCAGAATGACGGAAACAAGGACTATACTGATCGTTGACGATGAGGTTCAGATCCGCAGGCTGCTGGAGATATCCCTTTCCACATACGGCTACAACACCGTCTTCGCCACAAGCGGGAAAGAGGGCCTTGTGGCAGCCGCTACACACAGCCCTGCACTTATTATCCTTGACCTGGGTTTGCCTGATATTGATGGTATGAAACTGTTGATGAAGCTAAGGGAATGGTATGCAAAACCTGTAATTGTCCTCTCCGTGCGCAGTTCCGAAGAAGACATAATCAATGCTCTTGACAACGGTGCAAATGATTACCTTACCAAACCCTTCAGGAGCGGCGAACTCGTTGCAAGGATCAGGGCCGCTATCAGGCTCAGCGAGGAAAAGAAGGACACGCCTCTGATGGAGTTCGGATCGCTGACAATAGATATGCTGAATCATGTGGTACGCAAAAACGGCGATATAGTCAAGCTGACCTCCACCGAATACTCACTTCTGACACTGCTTGCAAAGAACAGCGGAAGGGTTCTGACCCATCAGTTCATCCTTAAGGAAATATGGGGATACGGATACCTGGAACAGACACAATACCTCAGGGTCTTCGTTGCCCAGCTGAGAAAGAAGATCGAAGATAACCCGGCAAGCCCGGTGCTTCTTATAACCGAATCTGGGATCGGGTACAGGTTCGGAAGCTGAAAAAGAACCAGGCCAACCTCTTCTTACAGTCCTCTGATTTCATAGTGTACCCCCGGGTACCATCTCTTTATGAAATCTTTATAGTCTCCATCCAATTCTTAATTATATTCTTATGATTAAGGACGGATCTTTGACCCGCATTTATCAAATCAATTGATGAGGCTCATTAATCCGGTCCATATTGCAAGGGTACTTAGCTCGATTCTGCTTATTGAGGCAGCAGCGATCCTTCTGTGCCTTCCTGTATCGGTTATCTACAATGAACCGGGAGGACCATTTATCCTTTCAGCTGCGATATGCGGTCTGCTGGGCGGATTACTGTGGTTTTTTACCAGGAAAGCAGATACCAGCCTGATTACCCACAGAGATACTTATCTCATAGTGACATCAGCCTGGCTGTTGATCTCTCTTGCCGGCGCACTTCCTTACCTTATCGGGAAGTCAATCCCATCCTTTATCGATGCACTTTTCGAAGCAGCATCGGGATTGACAACTACCGGTGCGTCAATCCTGTCAGATATCGAATCCCTGCCGCATTCAATCCTTTTCTGGAGAAGCATGACCCACTGGATCGGTGGTATCGGGATAATAGTGCTTGTAATACTGGTGCTTCCATCACTGAAGGTTACCGGGTACCAGCTCTTCAGTCTGGAATCGTCTATGAAGGAAAAGATTCACCCGAAGGCAAAGGGGGTGGTTTACCGGATCATGTTTATCTACGTGGGTATCACTGCACTCGAAACGCTATTCCTCCTGCTTGGCGGAATGAATCTGTTCGACAGCCTCTGTCATTCGTTCGGAACCGTTGCCACAGGAGGATTCTCACCCCGAAATTCAAGCATCGCAGAGTATTCGCCATACCTGCAATATGTTATCGCAGTCTTCATGCTGCTGTCTGCAGTGAGCTATGTCGTTTACTATCACCTTCTGAAAGGCAGTTTCCGAAAGGTGAAGGCCAATGAGGAACTTTGGTTCTACCTGTTCGCCATTACAGCCGCTGTAGCAGCCGTTACAGTTATCCTATACACGGGAACTGACAGAAACTTTGCAATGTCATTCAGGCACAGCTTTTTCCATGTTGTCTCCCAGATTACCTGTACCGGATATGCAACGACCGACTATATGGCCTTCTCACCGCTGGGATGGTTCATTATGTTCCTGCTTATGTTCTCAGGCGGTTCAACCGGATCAACCACGGGCGGGATTAAAATTGCCAGGCACCTGATCTTCTTCAAAAACCTCAGTAATTCATTTATCAGGCTTCATCACCCAAATGCAGTCATCCCGGTCAAGATAAACGGCCATGCCGTTCCCGAGGTAGTCGTAAACCAGACTATGGTCTTCATTTCTCTCTATTTTGTAATCTTTCTGGCCAGCGTGCTGATCCTTCAGATATCAGGAATATCAATTATGGAATCCGCAGGAGCCGCTGCCACCTCAATGGCAAACATAGGCCCGGGACTGGGTCCGTCAGGTAATACCGGCAACTTCGCCCATTTCAACCCGATAGCCAAGATCACAATGATATTCCTCATGATCATCGGACGACTCGAGCTCTTTACATTTATTACAGTCTTTACGAAACCGTTCAGGAGAAGCTGATCTGAAGGATCAGAAAAAAATTGTATTTTGATCCGTCATATCGAATTCAAATACCTGTCAGATGAAAATCACAGTAAACAATACTCTGCTTGAGCTCCGTAACGGAGGCCGGGTAAGAGACGCAATTGCGGCTTTTTATAAACACGCAGGGCGAAAAGTACCGGCGAGGCTTCCGGTAGCGGAAGACCGGTTCGGTAATGTTGTCGCCCCCGACGGGGCACTGACAGACGGAAACACACTGTTTATTCTTTCAGGACGCAAAAAGAGAACCCGGATCATCCGCCTGCTTCTTTTCATACTGGCCACCGGACTACTTGCGGCCTGCAGCTCCGCGAAATACACCGGAGCTTCCCATGCCCCCGGGAAACAAACACCGGTACCTGCTCAGGCTGATAGGCAGGCAGTCATCTTCGCCGTGAATGACATGCACGCAGCTATCGATAATTTTCCTAAACTGGCATGGATAACCGACAGCCTGAGAGCCGTTTACCCTGACATGCTTCTCGTCTCCGCAGGCGATAACCAGACAGGCAACCCCATTAACGACCAGTATCCCGAAAAAGGATTCCCGGTGATTGACCTGATGAATGCAGTTGGCTTTAACCTCAGCGCAGTGGGAAATCACGAGTTCGATACCGGTCCGGCAGGATTCAGCAACCTTGCCGGTAAGGCGAATTTCGGATTCATATGTGCCAACGTATCCGGAGGAGGACAGCATCCCGTAAAGATGAGCCCTTACAGGATCTTCACCCTGCCCAACGGACTGAGAATTGCATTCCTCGGGCTCCTGCAGCTGGGGCAGAACGGCATCCCGGACAGCCATCCCGACAACGTCAGGGACTTCGTCTTCCGGTCTCCGTTTGAAACTGCTCCGGAATACCTGTGGCTTAAGGACAGCAGTGACATTTTTATTGCACTCACCCATATCGGGTTTGAGGAGGATGTGAAACTGGCTGAAACAATGCCTGCGGGAATCGACCTGATCATTGGCGGTCACTCCCATACCAGGGTTGAAAAGGAACAGATCCACAATGGAATCATGATCACCCAGGCCGAGAACAAACTGAAGTACGGCACACTGATCAGGCTTGCCGTAAGCAGTGACGGAGCCGTCAGCAGGAACATGCAACTGCTTGACATACGGAACTCGAAGAATGAGAAACCGTCCATCCGTGCCATGGTTGACAGATACAATGATAATCCGGTTCTGAATGAGGTGATTGCAACGGCTGCCGATGACTTTTCATCATACGAAGAACTGGGTTACCTGATGGCAGATGCCCAGCGCGAGGCCGCAGGCGCCGACATCGCGCTTATGAATCCGGGAGGTGTGCGTATTGACCAGCTTCCCAAAGGCCCTGTAACAATCAAGAATGTCTACCAGCTTGACCCGTTCGGCAATGAACTTGTGGTCACAAAACTGACCGGGGCTGAGATTCATTCTCTCATGCGTGCGGCCTGGCCGGTTGACGACAAATCACCTCTCTACCCATCCGGGATCATGACAGAGGTGAAGATTGATTCTGCGGGAGATCCCGCAGAATTCATCATCATAACCCAAGATGGAACTCCTCTTGACATGAACCGCATCTACTCGGTTGCCATGAACAGCTACATGACGCAGGTTTACGATTACGATCACGCCGATCCCGGGCAATCGCTCTTCTTTACAACGGCTGACGCATTGATATCTTATCTCAAAAAACACCCGGAACTCAGAAGCTATCGGGGCGAACAAAGAGTGAAGATTACAAGATAGGCAGCGCCCGGTATAATACCTTAAATGGTTCCAAAGAGGAATTCCGCATCGGGAATTGTGACATTCATCTCCGGACTGAAGTCTATGACCCTTTCCAGATCGAAAGTTTCGAATTCGTGACCGTCGCTGAAACGCCTGATAAGGAATGTCTCCTTCAGGATGTAAATGCTGCACAGATCATCAGCA
Organism: Bacteroidales bacterium; assembly: GCA_034002785.1. Classification (GTDB taxonomy): domain Bacteria; phylum Bacteroidota; class Bacteroidia; order Bacteroidales; family VadinHA17; genus SR-FBR-E99. Next base: position 1,522 of record JAVEZX010000001.1, on the reverse strand, counting down.
ATATTATACCCGGTGATCAGGTAACATTCATCGCCTTCAATAACGGCATCTTCACCCCTCGAAAGGCGGGTCAGGGTCTTGAAGAGGTTATGCCCATCGAACTCATCCGGAAAAAGGAGGGACGGAACTATAAAGGCGGTCTGGTCTGAGACTCCTGTGGCTGCCGCCAGCGGATCGTCAATACTGTCAAACTCCTTAAGTTCATCTGTCACGTCCCACCAGCTTGTGACGTTCATACTTACATCCCGGTGAATAATGTACTTGCTGTTGGGCTTCCCGACCTCGTAATATTCATACCGGAACCTTCCGTCACTGGAATAAACTACTTTCGACTGCTTGACAACAGTAAAGGGGTTGGCAGTTGTGTAAATCATGGTGGCCGTACTGTTGTCACGGTAGGTTGAAAGGTTTGCATGTTCCTTCACAACACGTTTGATTATGTCATCGTCGGAGAGATCGTCTCCGTTATCCTTTCTGCATCCGGACAGCATAAGTGCCAATGCCAGAAACAACGGCACGATGACCTGTTTAGAAATCTTTACCATAAGTTGCATGTTTAATTGGGGTTAAGACTAATAAAAGTAACAAAAAACATTGAAAAAAAAATATGATGGTAAATCCCGGGACTGGAATGCAACAGATTTCCGAAGGAATAATCCATAACTTTGGTCCCAATGAAAGATGGCTGTTATATTGTCCTGGATTTTGACGGCACCATTGCCGACACACTCGAAATGGCCCTGGGTGTTTACAACAGGATTTCATCAGAATACGGTCTCATGCCAATCGATCATGCGAACCGTGAACTGTTTCGCACGAGCATGCCACAGGAGTTGATGAAAACCTTCGGAATCTCTAAGCTGAAGATGCTGACCCTGACTCTCAGAATCAGGAAGGAGATGACCAGGCACCTGCCTGAAATGTTACCGTTCGCGGGAATTGATGCCGCCCTGAAAGAGATCAGGAACACGGGTTGCAGACTGGGTATACTTACTTCCAATTCTGTGGAAAACGTCAGGAAATTTCTTGCCGTAAACAACATGGCTTCTCTTTTTGACTTCGTTTACAGCGGCAGGAGTTTCCTGGGTAAGGAGAAGGTGATCAGGAAGGTGCTGATTCATGAACAGATCCCTGCCGGCAGAGTAGTATATGTAGGTGATGAAACCCGTGATATCGAAGCCTCCAGGGCAGCAGGAATTCCGGTGATCGCCGTATCATGGGGACTGAACCGCAGGGAGCTTCTTGCATCCCTCCTCCCCGATCATATCGCCGACAGGCCGGAAGAGCTTCCCGACCGCGTAAGACAGATCCTGATGGCAAAACAGGCCAGAGATATTGACCTGTAAATTCTAAAGTTTTTGTTTTGATACTTCCCTGACATTTCCCGGGCCTTCCGGGATTGGTACCCTATGCATCTGGCAGTGCAAATCCCATCTGACACTTAACAAAAAATATCTGTCAGTTGTTATAGCTCCAATTTACCCCTTTTAGGTTCTGAAGAATTATTAACCCTTAAAACTAA